>JBKJKL010000184.1:0-2885 GCA_046597485.1 Chthoniobacterales bacterium | reverse complement strand
GTAGGGAAGCTCGCGGTCTGTCGTGACGACCTTCCGCGCCGCGACGTCGATCGACGCCACCTCGGCGAGCATGACGTCGACGTTCGAGTATTTGCTTAAAACGGCGCGGATCGGCGCGGCGATGTCAGCCGGCGAAAGGGCGGCCGTCGCCACCTGATAAAGCAGTGGCTGGAAGAGATGATAATTCGTCCGGTCGACGATCGTGATGCGCACGGGCTCGCAGGCCAGGATTTTCGCTGCCTCCAGGCCGCCGAAGCCTGCCCCGACGATGATCACCTGCGGCGGGAGGGTGGACGTTTCCATGTGGGGAACGCTCCGCAGAACCGGGGGCGAGGCGAGTAGTTTTCGCGCCGGCCTACGAGCGCGATCAAAACCACGCCGGCGAACAATATTTTCCGACGCCCGGCCGACAGAAAGATCCGCTTCATCGTCATCATCTTGCTTCTCCGTAGAGCTATGTCGTGGCCGCATTCACGCGCGCGCCGCGTGATTGACACTTCCGCCGAAACACGGTTCTTCGTTAAGCCAATGGCCAGGATCCTGATTGCGGATGACCAGACCGACGTGTTGGAAGCGCTCCGCATTCTCTTGAAAGGCGAGGGGCACCAGACCGATGCCGCTACCTCGCTCGCCGGCGTCTTTCAAGCCCTCGAGAAGCGCGAGTATGCGCTCCTCATCATGGACTTGAACTACACGCGCGACACGACGTCGGGGCAGGAAGGACTCGAAGTTTTGCCGCGCATCCAGGCGCTCGATAACACGCTGCCGGTTGTCGTGATGACGGCGTGGGCCACGATCGATCTCGCGGTCGAGGCGATGAAACGCGGCGCGCGCGATTTCCTCCCGAAGCCTTGGGATAACGAGCGCCTCCTCGCGGTGGTGCGGACGCAGCTGGAGCTTTCCGCGGCCTTGCGCAAAGGGCGCAAGCTGGAGGCGGCCAATCAACTTCTCCGCGGGAATATGCCGAACATCGTCGCGGAATCACCGCGAATGCAGCCGGTTCTCGAGTTGATCTCACGCGTCGCGCCCTCGGACGCGAACGTGCTCGTGACGGGCGAGAACGGCACGGGCAAAGGGTTGGTCGCGCGCGCGATTCACGCGCTCTCCAGCCGCACCTCGCTCAGCATGATTACGGTCAACATGGGCGGGCTCTCGGAAGGAATTTTCGAGAGCGAACTCTTCGGCCACGTGAAGGGTGCCTTCACTGACGCGAAGGTGGATCGCGCCGGCCGTTTCGAGCTCGCGGATGAGAGCACGCTCTTCATGGACGAGATCGCGAATATCCCGCTCAATCTCCAGGCGAAGCTCCTGCGCGTGATCGAGACGGGCGAGTTTGAGCGCGTCGGTTCTTCGAAAACGCTGCACGCGAACGTCCGCATCATCTCGGCGACGAATGCGAACCTGCACGAGGAAGTGGCCGCGGGCCGGTTCCGGCAGGATCTGCTCTTCCGCCTGAACACGATCGAGGTCGCGCTCCCGCCCTTGCGCGAACGGCGCGAGGACATCATGCCGCTCGGGAACACCTTTCTCCGCGCGCACGCGCTTCGTTATCGCAAGGGGCTCACCGGCTACGAGGAGAAGGCGCGCGATCTTCTCATGCAGCACCCCTGGCCGGGAAATGTGCGAGAACTCGATCACGTGATCGAGCGCGCCGTCCTCATGTCGCAGGGACAGCTCGTGAGTGCGAACGATCTCGGCCTAACGAATGCGCGCGACGACGGTGCGCGGCTGGAAGACATGAGCCTCGAGGAAGTCGAGGCGTTCCTCATCCGAAAGGCGCTGCAGCGTTTCGACGGCAATGCGCGCAAGGCCGCCGAGGCGCTCGGCCTGAGTCGGAGCGCCTTCTACCGGCGGCTGCAGCAGCATGGGCTTTAATAACGCATCGGAGCACAGGCGTCCCCGCCTGTGCGGCCGACATGCGTCTCGCATGTCGATGCTCGAAGCGGCAGGCGAGACGCCCGCCGACCGCACCGCCGGGACGGCCGTGCTCCTGTCGCGATGAAGGACTCGCAGCGACCCGGCGCCCGCAAGCTCCGGCATCGCTTGTCCTACGAAGGGCGCAACACCTGGCTGGTCCTTGGCGCGGTCGCGCCCTCCGCGATCGTCGCGCTCGCCGTTCTCTGGTTTGGCGACTTCACGCCGAAGGTGCAGTGGACGCTGACCGTCCTGATCGTGAGCTGCGGGGCCGGCTTCATCGCCAGCTCGCGAGAGCACCTGGTGCGGCCGCTGCAGACGATGACGAACCTGCTCGCCGCGCTCCGCGAGGGCGATTACTCCATCCGGGCCCGCGGCGCGAAGGCGGACGACGCGCTCGGCGAAGTCTTGCTCGAGATTAACGCGCTTGGTGAAACGCTGCGCACGCAGCGGCTCGGCGCGTTTGAAGCGACGGCCTTGCTCCGCACCATCATGGCGGAGATCGATGTCTGCGTTTTCACTTTCGATCCCGACCGTCGCCTGCGGCTCCTGAATCGCGCGGGCGAAGACCTCCTCGCGCAGCCGATCGATAAATTGCTCGGCCGCCGCGCGAGCGATCTCGGCCTCGAGGAGGTGCTCGACGCGCACGAGGACGTGCCGCTCACGCTCAGCTTTCCTGGCGGAGCCGGGCGCTGGGGCGTGCGGCGGAGTTCCTTCCGGGAACGCGGGCTGCCGCATGAGCTGGTGGTCCTGACTGACCTGAGCAAGACGCTCCGCGAAGAGGAACGAAACGCCTGGCAGCGCATCGTGCGCGTGCTCGGGCACGAGATGAACAACTCGCTCGCGCCGATCAAGTCGATCGCCGGCAGCCTCGAGTCGATGCTCTCGCGCTACGACGGGACGCCGCGCGACGCGGGGTCAGACCCGCAGTTCGGGTCTGACCCCGAAACGATCCAGGACATGAAGCGCGG
>JBKJKL010000118.1:0-3065 GCA_046597485.1 Chthoniobacterales bacterium | reverse complement strand
TCTCCTCAAACGTGAGCTGGTGGTTCGGAGGAATGACGTAGACGTTGTTCGGCTGCACCCGCACCGGCTCCTGCACCTGTGTGACCGGCATTGACGTCTTCTGCTGAATGACCTCGGCCAGCCGGCTCTCAAACTCCGGCGAGAGATGCATCACCACGACGAAGGCGAGCCCAGTGTCCGGCCGCATGTCGGAAAAAAACTGTTGGAGCGGTGCGATGCCGCCGGCAGAAGCGCCCAGCCCGATGACCGCCGTTGGCTCGCTTGGGTCAAGGCGTTTGCGAGCGCCATCGCGGGCGTTGTCGCAGGTTTCGTCGGTCGCGGCGGGGTCGAAATTCTTTTCCGGATCGGACATGATGTGTGGCCGTTTCAGCAGACGCGCGACGGAGGGAAAGTAGCGTCACTCAGCCCAGCTTCACAACGGAAACGCGCCGCCCGGCCCGAGTGGTTTTCTCCCGTTCGCTGGGCAAGTGCTGGCAGCCTTCCAACTGGCGAGACGTTGAGCCCAAGATGCGCGAGCGCGCTTTGCACCGAATCAGCCGCGCTGACTTAATCCCCTAATGAAAAAGCAGATTCCCTGAACGAAACGAAGTGTTCGGGTGAACGTGGCGTCCTGTCATTTCGCGGCGGAGCCTCCTTCTAGGCATATCGACTCGACGGCGGCGACGCGGACATATCGGTTGTCTTCCGAACAACTTGGACGAGACTCACAGCCGTCTTGGATTACGTCTGTTCTGTTTCGCTGCTTGGTAGATCGTCAGTTGAGTTCGTCTCTTTGGTGATTCTGAAACCCGGTTCTCGGGAACGGCTCGCTTGCTGGCAGTGTTCGCTCCAAACATCAACACCATGAAATTATACGTTGGAAATCTCTCCTTCGAGACCACTGAAAACGATCTACAGGATCTTTTCGAACAACACGGCCAGGTCACGGAAGTGGCTCTGATCAATGATCGCGCCACCGGCCGCTCACGCGGCTTCGGTTTCGTGACTATGCCTGACAACGTCTCCGCGACCGCGGCGATGAATGCGGTCAACGGCACTGAGCTGCAAGGCCGCGCCCTGACCGTGAATGAAGCGAAGGCGCGCGAAGAGCGCCCGCGTCAGTTCAGCGGACCACGTCGCTAACGACGATTTTTCACACCGGCGCCCTGTCCGCAGGGCGCCGGTGTTCTTTTCGCGAAATAGAAATTCAGCACTTACTTCCATGACCAAACGTCTCCTCGTCCGTTGCCCCTCGACTGCAAAACTCATCCCTACCGGCCAGACGGTGGAAGAAGATGCTTGGGCTGATACCAAGCTGCGCGAGCACAAACTCGCTTGCCCACACTGCCAGGGCACACACGCCTGGAATAAAAAAGACGTCGTCCTGGCCCGCTAACCGCGGCCAGTTTTCGACATCTCTTCGCAGCGAGAGCCGCTGCGAACCGCGCTGCTCGTGCCTGTTTGGTGCGACGCAGCCGAGCCGCAGGCTTCCTGCGGTTTTAGCAGAAGTTTCCGGGAGCGAGAACCAAGCTCTGCGGCGCATCCGTTTTATAAGGTAGGAAAAACGCGATGCTCTACTTCGACGATGAACGCTTTTACCTCGCCGTGCCGGTGCCGGAGGCGGTCGATTTTGCCATGGGCAAAACGGACCTGGGCTATCACCAGCCGAACGACGCGCTGCGCAAGATCATCGGTCTGCTCGCTGTCGATGCGCTCGAGTATTCCGAGGAATGGCATCGCGCTGGCGTGCTGCGCAATTGGCTTCATCACCGCTGGACTGAACTGAAAAACTAGCGCTCCGCGCGCTCGCTCTCGCTAATCGCGGCGGACGTTTTCGTTTGCTGCTCCCGTCGTCGGTCGTTAGGGAAAACGCCCGCTCATGGCACTCTCCGCTCTTCCCGTCGAGTTCATCCTATTCGGGCTCATGCTGCTCGGCGTCGCGCTTTGCCACGGCAAGACAATGTATGTCGCGCTCACCGGGCTCGCCGTCATCGTCCTCTACAAACTTTTCGTCGCCGGTTTCAAGGCCGGTCCCGGTCTCGCCGGACTCGTCGCGCATCTCGGCCATGAATGGGTCATCCTCGCGAACCTGCTCTGCCTCCTCGTTGGCTTCGCACTCCTTTCCGATCACTTCGAGAACAGCCATCTCCCCATCCACCTGCCGAAATATTTGCCGGACGATTGGAAAGGCGGCTTCTCCCTTCTTTTGCTCGTCTGGATCCTCTCCAGCTTCCTCGACAACATCGCTGGCGCGCTCATCGGCGGCGCGATGGCCCACCAGCTTTTCCGCGGAAAAGTGCACATCGCCTTCGTGGCCGCGATCGTCGCGGCCTCGAACGCGGGTGGCGCGTGGAGCGTCGTCGGCGACACCACGACGACCATGATGTGGATCGCCGGAGTCGCACCGCGCCAAGTCGCGGAAGCGATCGTGCCGGCAGCGCTCGCGCTTTGCATTTTCGGCGTTCCTGCAGCGATCAAGCAGCAGAAGTTTTCCCCGATCATGAAACATTCGCACGCGCGACCCGCGATCGATTGGATCCGCGTAGGCGTAGTCGTTTTCATGCTCGTGCTCGCGATCTCGACGAACGTCATCGTGAACCTCAAGTTCCCCGCGCAGGCGGATCGCTTCCCGTTTATCGGCGTCGCGGTCTGGGTGGCGCTCCTCCTCTCCGTCCCGGTGCGACGGCCGAACTGGTCGCTCCTTCCCGGGAGCATGCGCGGCTCCGTTTTCCTCCTCGCGCTTGTCCTGGCGGCTTCGCTCATGCCGGTGGACCGCCTCCCGCTCGCTTCGTGGCAGACCACGCTCGGGCTCGGTTTTCTTTCCGCCGTTTTCGATAACATCCCGCTCACCGCGCTCGCGTTGAAACAAGGCGGCTACGATTGGGGCTTCCTCGCCTATGCGGTCGGCTTCGGCGGCTCGATGGTCTGGTTCGGCTCCTCCGCCGGCGTCGCGCTCTGCAATATGTATCGCGAAGCGCGCTCCGTGACCGAGTGGCTCCGGCATGGTTGGTGGCTCATCCCGGCTTACGTTGTCGGCTTCCTCGCCATGCTCGCCGTCTGGGGCTGGCATCCGGACGTGCCAGCGC
>JBKJKL010000096.1:0-3313 GCA_046597485.1 Chthoniobacterales bacterium | reverse complement strand
TTTCGCGCAGTTCGGCTCCGATCTCGACGCCGGCACTAAGGCCCGAAAGCCGCGAGCTCGCGGAACTGCGCGAGGTCGAGCTTGATCTTGCCGGCGACCTGCTTGATCGCCTTGATCTGCGCGGCCGAGCCGACCCGGCTGACTGAGAGACCGACCGAGATGGCGGGACGCACACCCTGATAAAATAAGTCTGTCTCGAGATAAATCTGGCCGTCGGTGATCGAGATCACGTTCGTCGGGATGTAAGCGGAAACGTCGCCCGCCTGCGTCTCGATGATCGGCAGTGCCGTGACGGAACCGCCGCCCGCTTCTTCCGTGACGCGCGCGCTGCGTTCGAGCAACCGCGAGTGGAGATAGAAGACATCGCCCGGATACGCTTCGCGGCCGGAAGGACGCTTCAGCACGAGCGAAACTTGGCGGTAAGCAACCGCGTGCTTGGAAAGATCATCATAAACGATGAGCGCATCCATGCCGTTATCCATGAACCACTCGCCCATCGCGGCACCGGCGAACGGCGCGAGATACTGGTTGGCGGCAGTGTCGGAGGCCGGCGCCGAAACGATCGTGGTGTAAGGCAGGGCGCCGTTCGCCTCGAGCGTCGCGAGGGCGCGGGCCACGTTCGAGTTCTTCTGGCCGATCGCGACGTAGATGCAATAGAGCGGGCGGAAATCCTTGATCTTGCCTTCCTCGCCGGCCTTGTTCAGGCGGGCTTGGCTAATGATGGCGTCGAGCGCGACGGCTGACTTGCCGGTGGCGCGGTCACCGATGATCAACTCGCGCTGGCCGCGGCCGATCGGAATCATCGCATCGATCGCCATGATGCCGGTCTGCACCGGCTGATTAACGCCCTTACGTTTGATGACGCCGGGGGCGATTTTCTCGAGCGGATAGGAAGCTTCCGCCTTGATCGGGCCTTTGCCGTCGAGCGGCTCACCGATCGTGTTCACGACGCGGCCGAGAAGCGCCTTACCGACTGGAACCTGGAGCAGCTTGCCGGTGGTGCGGACTTCGTCGCCTTCCATTACCTTGGTCGTGTCGCCAAGGATGATGGCGCCGACTTCCGTTTCCTCGAGGTTGAGCGCGAGACCGAAGACGCCACTCGAGAACTCGATCATCTCGTTCAACATCACGTCGCTCAAGCCCTCGATGCGGGCGACGCCGTCGCCAGTATCGCGGACAATGCCGACGTTGCTTTTGCTGGTCGAGGTTTTCAGGCCTGCGATCTGCGTTTCGATTTCTTCAAGAATGCTGCTCATAAAATAAGTATCTAAAGTTGCTGCTGTAGGCGTTGGAGACGGTTCCGCACGCTGCTGTCCCACACGTCGCTGCCGACGCGAATGCGCATCCCGCCGAGGAGTTCCGGATTGACGACGATGTTCGTCGCCAGGTCCGCGCCGTAGCGACGTTTCAAGTTCTCGACGATCTGCTGGCCGGCCTCTGGCGCCAGGTCCGAGGCGGTCTCGATCGTGGCCGTGCGTTTCTCCACCTCGAGGCGGATGAGGCGCTTGAAGGCCTGCAGGATCGCGAGGTAGTGCCGCGGCTTTTTCTCGATCAACGACTTCACGAGCTGCTGGATGCGCCCGTTGTCGAGCTTTCCATCCGTGACGCTGGCTCGGAGTAGCTGCCGGGAATGCTGACGAACTTCCTTGTTCATCAGGCGATCTGGCGCGCGGCTTCTTCCTGAAGGCGGCGCTGGTCGTCGCTTGTCAGGACTTTGCCCGTCACCTTCGCGGTCGTCTCGACCACGAGGCGACCGACTTCGCGCTTCAACTGCGCCATCGTCCGCTCGTGTTCAATGGCAGCGGCTTCGTGCGCCTTCGCGATGATCTGCTCAGCGGCAGCGACAGCTTCCTGCTGCTTCCGCTCGGCTACGTGCGAGGCGCTGTCACGCGCTTCGTCGATCATCTTCTGCGCCTGCCCGTTCGCCTTCGCGAGGATCTCAGAGTAGCGCTGCTCAGCTTCGGCGAGCTGCTGCTTGATCTTCTCCGAATTCAACTGCGCTTCCGCGATCTGCTGCCGGCGCTGTGCGAGCACGGCAAGGATCGGCTTGTAAGCGAACTTGCGCAGGAGCAGTGCGACGATGCCAAAGCTGACCACCTGGGACAGGAACATCCACAGGTTGAATCCGAACGTCTCACCCGTGCTGCGGGCGATATCGAGCAGGCCTCCGGCTTGAGCGAGGATGAACAGGTTCATGACGGGCAAAACGAACGCGCGGAGCGCGGTTTAGCGGACGAGGAAAAGTGCGTAGAACACGATCGCCTCGGCGAGAGCGATCGCGAGAATCGCCTGCACCAGAATCGGAGTCGCAGCGCCCGGATTACGGCCGACCGCGGAGGCAGCGCCCATGCCGATGAGACCGACGCCGATGGCCGCACCGAGAGCCGCGAGGCCTACGTGAATGCTGCCGGAAATTTCTGCCAGGAGTTGTGTTGTCATATTAGTTTTTCTGTTTGGTGGTTTATCAACCGCTCCGCGGAGGCCACGGTCATACGGCCGAAAGTGTTAGTGATGCGCTTCGCCGTGAGCAGGCTCGTGATGCTGCGCGATCAGGAGAGTAAACACGGCGGTGAGAAGCATGAAGACGAGCGCCTGCACGAAGCCGACGAGCACTTCGAGGAAGTAGAAAGGAATCGAGATGAGCCAGGCAAAGAACTGCCCGCCCGCGACGGCCATCGACTCGAGCATGATCTCGCCCGCGTAGACGTTGCCGAACAACCGGAAGCTGAGCGAAATCGGGCGGAAGAGAATCGAGACGATCTCGAGCCAGCCGACGATGAAGAAGATGACGATCATGAGCAGCTTGAGCACGCCGCTCGTTTCGCCTTTCGGTGCGAAGAGATGCTTGATCACACCGCCGACGCCGTTTGCCTGCAGCGCCCAAATAAACCAAAGCACGAAGAACGTGCAGGCCATCGCGAAGGTCAGATTGAGGTCGGCGTTCGCGCCGCGGAGCAACGGCGTGGTCACGGCGAAGCCGCCCGGAGTATGATGGCCCCAGCCGATCGTTCCGACGCCGGGGATGAGACCGAACCAGTTCAAGAAAAGAATGAAGATGAAGACGGTGGCGAAGAACCAAAACGTCTTTTTGACCAGCTCAGGCCCGATCATGCTTTCAAGAAAATTGTAGAGGGTCTCGACGAGCCATTCCCAAAAGTTTTGCAAACCAGACGGAACAGCCTGGATGTTCCGGGTAGCGAGTTGTGCGAGCAGGATGATGCCGGCCGCAACGAACCAGGTGACAGCCATCGAGTTGGTGACCGTGAACGGACCGAGATGGAAGAGCGCCGGTGGCTTAACCGAGAGCGTGTGA
>JBKJKL010000471.1:0-3953 GCA_046597485.1 Chthoniobacterales bacterium | reverse complement strand
GAAACCGCGCTCCGCTTCGGGAAAGACCGGATCAACTTCATCGAACTCGAGACGAAAGAGGAACATCCTTTCTCGACCGGCTGGCATTGCGCGCATTGCGATCTCGATATCCGCCCGCCCACGCCCGGACTTTTCAGCTTCAATAATCCGTTAGGCGCATGCCCCGAGTGCCGCGGCTTCGGCCGTACCATCGCGATCGACTTGAACCGCGCCATCCCCGATCGCTCGCTCTCCATCGCCGAGGGCGCGGTCCGCGTTTTCCGCGGCGAAGAGATGGGCGCATCGCAGAAGGATCTGCTCCGCGCCTGCGCCCGGGAAGAGATCGACGTCCGCCTGCCTTTCGAGGAATTGCCCAAGTGCGATCAGGATTTCGTGATCAACGGCGAGAAAGGCGCGGGCGAATTTAGCGAGGAAGATTACGAGGACGATCGTTGGTACGGCGTCCGGGGATTTTTCAAATGGCTCGAGAGCAAGACTTACAAAATGCACGTCCGCGTTTTGCTCAGCCGCTACCGCGCCTACACCTCCTGCCCGGGATGCCACGGCGGACGTTTCCAGCCGGAGACGTTGAACTACCGGCTCGTCACGAGCGACGACGTCGCCTTCACTTTGCCCGAGTTCGCGGCCCTGCCGATCGGTCAGGCGCGCGATTTCCTCACCACTCTGGCTCTTCCGCCTAACGACTCCGCCGCCGTCATGCTCCGGGGCGAAATCGTCGCCCGTCTTCGTTATCTCTGCGAGGTCGGGGTCAACTATCTCACCCTCGACCGCTCGACCCGCACCCTGAGCGGCGGCGAAGTGCAGCGCGTAAATCTCACCACCTGCCTCGGGGCCTCGCTCGTGAATACCCTCTTCGTGATGGACGAGCCGAGCGTCGGTCTGCATCCACGCGACGTCGGCCGGCTCGTTAGGGTGATGCACGATCTGCGCGACAAAGGAAATACCCTCCTCGTGGTCGAACACGAAGAAGCGATCATCCGCGCCGCCGATCATCTCCTCGACATCGGCCCCGGCCGCGGCGAGACCGGCGGCGAACTGGTTTTTCAGGGCACGCTGCCCGAGATGCTGGCCGCTCCCCCCGCAAAATCCGCCTCGCTCACCGCCGCCTACCTTTCCGGCCGCGAGCGCATCCCGATTCCGAAAACCCGCCGCAGCGCGACCCACGCGCTCAAGATCAAAGGCGCGACCGAGCACAATCTCAAGAACGTCGATGTGGAGATTCCGTTAGGCGTTTTCACCTGCGTGACCGGCGTCTCCGGTTCCGGCAAGTCGACCCTCATTCACCAAGTGCTCTACCAGAATCTCCTCCGCGCCCGCGGCCAGTCGGGTGAGGAAGCCGGCGCCTGCAAAAGCGTGACCGGCGCGCATCGCGTCGGCGAGATCGTGATGGTCGACCAGGCGCAACTTTCGCGCACTCCGCGCTCGACCCCGATTCTTTACCTCGGGGTTTACGACCGGGTCCGCGAGCTCTTTGCTGGATTGCCCGAAGCGATGGCGCAGGGCCTGACCGCGAGCGCCTTCTCCTTCAACTCCGGAAGCGGCCGCTGCGAGCGCTGCGGCGGCACCGGGTTCGAGAAAATCGAGATGCAATTCCTGAGCGATCTTTATGTCCGCTGCGCGGAGTGCGAAGGCCGCCGCTTTCAGCCCCACGTCCTGAAAGTGAAACTGGAAGGCCGCTCGATTCACGACGTGCTCGAGCTGACGGTGAGCGAGGCGGTGCAATTTTTCACATCGTTAGGCGAAAGCGAAAAGCTCGCGCAGCCGCTCGCCATTCTGGAAGAGGTCGGCCTCGGGTACATCCGGCTCGGGCAACCCCTCAACACCCTTTCCGGCGGCGAATCGCAGCGGCTCAAACTCGTCCGGCATCTCGCGGAAAGGGGCCGGCGAAAACCCGAACGGGGCGACCTCTTCATCTTCGACGAACCGACCACCGGCCTGCATTTCGACGATGTCGCGCTCCTCGTTAGGCTGTTCCAACGCCTGGTCGAGGCGGGCAATTCCATCGTCGTGATCGAACACAACCTCGAGGTGATGAAATGCGCCGATTGGATCATCGATCTCGGTCCCGAAGGCGGCGAAGAAGGTGGCCAGCTCATCGCCGCTGGCCCGCCTGAAGCCATCGCAAAAATCGCGAATTCCCACACCGGACATTATTTGCGGGAGTTGCTTTCCTCTCCGGGGAGCACAGGCCGCCGGCCTGTCGTTCGCGGCGGCTCGCCGCGAACCGGGAACGGCCGTTACGAACCCGACGATGACGAACCCGCTTTGCGCGCGGCCGAAGAACCTCCGGGCCAGCGGCCTGCGCTCCCCGGAATTGCCGCGACCCGCGAGCGCGCCATCGCCATCCACGGCGCGCGCGAGCACAATCTCAAAAACATCTCGCTCGACATCCCGCGCGACAAAATGGTCGTCATCACCGGCCTGAGCGGCTCGGGCAAATCGACCATCGCTTTCGATCTCCTGTTCGCGGAAGGCCAGCGCCGTTTTCTCGACAGCATGTCGCCCTACGCGCGGCAGTTTGTTGAGCAGCTCGAGAAACCAGACGTCGACCTGATCGAAGGTCTCCCGCCGACCGTCGCGATCGAGCAGCGCGTCACCCGCGGCGGCGGTAAATCCACCGTCGCCACGGTCACGGAAGTTTATCATTTTCTTCGGCTCCTCTTCGCCAAGACCGGGACGCAGTACTGTCCGGATTGCGATCTGCCGGTCGAAACCCAGAGCCTCGGCGCCATCGTTAGGCTGGTGGAAACGGCGGCGCGGCGCGGACCGCTCAAGGTGCTCGCGCCCCTGGTCAAGGCGCGTAAAGGTTTCCACACCGAAGTCGCGCGCTGGGCCGAGCGGCAGGGCTTCGACACCCTCTACGTCGATCGCGAGCTCATTCCGGTCGCGCAATTCCGCAAACTGGAGCGCTTCAAGGAACACACGATCGACGCGGTCGTCGGGATGATCGACGCCAAGCGCATTCTCAAGGCGCGCAATCTGGTGCAGCGTGCGCTCGAGATCGGCCGCGGCACGGCGCATCTGCTCGACGCGAAAAATCGCCTAACGGTCGTGAGCACGGAGATGAGCTGCCCCGGTTGCGGGCGCGCCTTCGAGGAGATGGACCCCCGTTTGTTTTCCTTCAACTCGCCGCACGGCTGGTGCGAAGCGTGCGCCGGTTTCGGCGAGATTTGGAACGAAAAATTGCAGCAGAACGAAGAGGAGACCGGCGAGTCGATGCTCGAGAACGAGCTCAACGTCGAACGACAGTTCGAGTCGGTTGATGAAGGCGAGTCCGTGCCATGTCCGGAGTGTCACGGCTCGCGTCTCAACCCGATCGCGCGCCACGTCCGCTTGCAGGGAAAAACGATCGACGAATTCGCGGCCCGCTCGGCCGGCGAAGCGCTCTCGTTAGTCGGCGGGCTGCGTTTCCGCGGCACGCAGAAAGTGATCGCGGCCGATCTCGTGCCGGAGATTGAACAGCGCCTCCGCTTCATGGAAAACGTTGGGCTCGGCTATCTCGCGCTGGGGCGTTCCGCCAAGACTTTGAGCGGCGGAGAATCGCAACGCATCCGGCTCGCCGCGCAACTGGGTTCGAACCTGCGCGGCGTGCTCTACGTGCTCGACGAGCCGACCATTGGGCTCCATTCGCGGGATAACGAGCGCCTCCTCGAAACCCTCAGCGCCCTGCGCGAAAAAGGGAATTCGCTCGTCATCGTCGAGCACGACGAGGAAACGATGCGGCAGGCCGATTACATTATCGATCTCGGGCCGGGCGCGGGCATGCATGGCGGCGAAGTGGTCGCCGCGGGTTCGTTAGGCGAAATCAAGCAAGTCGCCGCCTCGCAGACCGGGCGTTGCCTAAGGGAACCGCTCCGCCATCCGGTGCGAAAGACGCGTCGATCGTTAGGCAAAGTTCCGCAGTGGCTCGAGATTCGTGGCGCCAAGGCCAATAATCTCAAGAACATCGACGT
>JBKJKL010000381.1:0-4662 GCA_046597485.1 Chthoniobacterales bacterium | reverse complement strand
GCGATGTCTTTCGGAAAACAGGAACCGCCGTAGCCGATCCCGGCGTTGAGAAAGTTGCGCCCGATGCGGCGATCCATCCCGATGCCGTCGGCCACCTTCTCCACGTCGGCGCCGCTCGCCTCGCAGATCGCGGAGACGGCGTTGATGTATGAAATTTTGAGCGCGAGGAAGGAGTTGGCCGCGTGCTTGATCAGCTCGGCGCTGTTAATATCGGTTACGAGGATCGGGGCCATGAATGGCTCGTAGACCTTTTTCATCAGGTCGATTGCGCGCTCGCTCTGCGCTCCGATGACGATGCGATCCGGCTTCATCAAGTCAGCCACCGCGCAGCCTTCGCGAAGGAACTCCGGGTTGCTCACGACATCAAAGTCGGCGCCGTGTTTGTTGTAGCGCTTGATCGATTCCGCGACCTTCTCGCCTGTCTTTACCGGCACGGTGCTCTTGTCGACGATGACGCGGTAGCTGGTGAGGACCTGCGCGATTTCGCGCGCGACCTTCTCGATAAAGCTAAGGTCGACCTGGCCATCCGCACCCTGCGGCGTCGGCACGGCGATAAAGACGATCTGCGAATTATCGACGCCTTCTTTGATGCTGCCGGTGAACCGGAGCCGCTGGGCCGCGACGTTGCGATGGATGACTTCCTCGAGACCCGGCTCGTAGATCGGCACCTTGCCGGCGCGGAGCGCTTCCACTTTGCGCGGATCGTTGTCCACGCAAATGACGTTGTGGCCGACGTCCGCAAAACAAGCCCCGGTGACGAGGCCGACATATCCTGAGCCGATGATCGAGAGATCCATAGTTAAAGAGGTTTCCGTATTACCCGCAGAGCGGGAGGGAAGCGGTAGAAACTAGCAAATGCAATGCCGCCCCGCTTACGGCACCGGCGTGAATCCGCGCTGCCCCTCGCCTTGCGCAGCACTTGGATCGTAATGGAAGTCGAAGCTGAACTTCGGCAGCGCCTTCAGGGTGAAGGTGAGGAGAACGCCGTATTCGCGCACCCCGCCGTTGTCGCGGATGACTGCGCCGACGGAGGCGATCCAGCTCTGGAGATCGCGGTAGACGGTGTAGCGCTGCTCCTCGAGGACGCCCGTGTTCGCCTCATAACGCGCATAGCCGCCGGCGCCCCAGTTATCGTCGATCCGGTAGTAGGCGCCGAAGTAGTAGAGATTGCTGTCGGCGAAGAACGGATTGTTGCTCAGGAAGCGGTGACTGAAGGTCAACGAAAGCGGCGCCACCGGCTGGAGACGGAGGTCGGTGTTGATCTCGGTAAAGCCGGAGGAACGGAGCGGCACCTGGGTCGAGACGCCGAGCTCGGCCCACGGCACGGGCGCGAAGCCGAAGTTGTTGAACAGGTTCGAGAACGAGCTGCGGTCGTAGGGGTTGTCGATGTTCACGTCGAGGAAGGTCTCGGTCGTGAACCAATTGATCGTGGTGTCGTCGCGCCGCGTCTGGAAACGGTTCCGCACCCCGAGGCGCATGATGGTCCAGTTATCGATCGAGTCGACGGAGTTGAACTGCGGGAAGTCGATCGGGCGCAGCCGGGTCGACGGCAGGTAGCGATCGAACTGGTAAAGCGCAGCCGGGCTGAAATCGTTCCCGGCGAGCAGCGAGTAATTTACAAACGGTTGGACAATGTGGCGCAGACCATCGAGGCCGAGCGCGCGGGTCTGCACGTCCTCCCAAGTGCGGGAGATTTTGAAGGAAGCTTCCGCGCCGGTGTTGAAGAGCATCCGAAAGCGATCGCCGCCGCGCGCGAAGGGCTGCGTAATCGTCGGCAGCGGGATCAGAAAATCCGGGATGAGCGGGTTCGGATCGTGCACTAGCGGGATGCCGGTCAGATCGCGTGATTCGCTGTAGTAGGTGCCGCGAATTCCGGCCCGCGGCACGAGCGCGAGCCAACCGAAGTAAGTGCGCGGGTAAGTGAACTGGTGAAACGAATCCAGCCGGATGCTCTCGAAATCGCGCAGGACGGACTGCGCCGGAAAGCTGCGCCGGTAAAAACCGAGGCTGGTCTCGCTTTCATAGTTAATCCCGCTCCCCAAGATCGGATGCCGTGTAACCTCTAAGGCCACTTCCGGCAGGCGCTGGGTCACTTCGTAGAAGTTGTTCGGCTGGAAACGCGTGAAGGCGTTGAAGGAGTAGAGCGGGCTCCAATGATTGGCCACGATCACGTTGTCCGGCTGCGGATTGACCCGAAACTCGCCCGAGAAAAAATCCTGCAGGACAAAGGCGTCGCTCAGCTTGGTCAGGGCGGCGAAGCCGGTCCATTCGCCGCTGAACTTCGTGCGGTCGAGAAGCGAAAAGCGGTAGCGGTCGGCGTCGACTGCGTCGCGCGGGAGCGAGGTGCGGTTCAGGGTCGGATTCCCGTCGCGCACAAAATAGGTGCTGATCCGCGCCGTGCTCGCATTGTCCTTGCCGTACCGGATCACGGGCAGGAAGCCGATCCCCGGGCCGCGGCGCGACATGTAATCGAGCCGGAGCGTCCCGTGAATGTTGTCCGTGATCGGGAAGGTGATGCGGCCGAGTAACGTGGGACCCCACGTGCTGGTGAATGCCGGCGAGATCATGAAACTGTTCTCGTCGTCCAGCGATTGGTAGATATAGGGCCAGTAAAAAATGGGCACCCGGCCGACGTAGAAGACGGCGTTCTTCAGGATGACGCGGTCGCCTTCGTAGACCCGCACGGTGCTGGCGCGGATCTGGAAATCGGGATTCTCCGCATCGTGAGTGGTGAAGGAGGCGCGCTCGATGAGCTTCGCATCCTTCGAGATGCTGGTGGTGCGGCCGCCTTCGAGAAAGAAGGGCGCGTTCAACGTCCGCATCTTGTCCATCGCCACCTTTTCCGTCTCGGTGTTGTAGGTGCCGCCCTCGCCGACAAAGAGTTGGGTGCCGCGGTAAATGCGCACGCTCCCCTCCACCCGCACCTCGTGGGTTTGCGGATTGTAGGTCGCCTTGTCGCCGTAGATGTCGGTGTCGCCGCTGTGGATGGCCACGTTTTCCCGCGCGGTCGCGACGCCGTCGAGGTAGCTCGTTCCGCCCGTGGCGGTGATTTCCATCGGCTGCTTGCCGAGGGAATTGTTCTCCGCCGTCTGCGCAAACGCGGTCGCGCAGGAAAGAACAATAAGGAGCAAGACCAGCCGGCGCATTCTAGGAGGCCGAAGCTACTTCGTGCTAAATGCGGTGCAAAGGCAAAAGCCTGCCGCGCCTAAGAGGGGCCAAAATCGCCTCCGCGCCGTAGCGCTAGACCGGCCACCTGCTGGTTCATTCCGCAGGTGGAAATGAGGACCCGCCCGCCGGCCGCCTCCGTTTTTTCCCGCAGCGCGGCGGCGCCGCAAATGACCTGCCACAGCGCACCGGCGCCGACGCTTTCGCCGAGGGAACGCTTCGGCGCGTGAACCGGCAAACCCGGCGCGCGCCGCTCGAAGACGGAGCGCTCCGCGGCGTCGATGAAGGTGCCGTTCGCGCTCGCGATGATCACGTCGCCGGCTGCCGGAGCGAGGCGCGCGAGGACTTGGTCGATGCATCGCGCCGCATCCGCCTGTCGGCGAAAGTTGCAGCCGGCCTCGATGCGTTCGAGTTCCAGATCCGCGGCCGCGCGGCAGAGGAGGATGGCGCCAGCGCCTTCACTCAAGATCGTGCCGCGCGCTTTCTCCTCAAAAACTTCCAACGCCGACCCGTTGCGCAACAAACGCCAGCGACGGTAAGCATCGCAGAGGAGCCAATCCGCCTCTTCTGCGCCGACGACGAGGCAGCGGTCGACCGCGGCGTTTTCCATCAGGTCCTCGGCCATCTTCAGCGCGAGCACGCCGACCGCGCCGTCGCCCACCAGAGTGTAGCTTGCGCCGGTGATCCCAAGGATGGCGGCAAGATGGCTGGCCGGGGCATTGAAGACCGTCTCCGGGAAAAGTAGCGGACTAGCGGCCTGCGCGCCGGACTCGACCACTTCATGATAAAAGCGCTTTGTGTAGACGACGCCGCCGTTCGAGATGGCAAAGATGATCGCTGTCCGCGCGGCCGACTCCGCGTCTAGTTTCACACCAGCGTCCTCGAGTGCGGCCAAGCCGGCCGCCGCCGCAAAGCGCGAGATCGCGCTCGACCGGCGGAGTCGCGGATGCGCGGGCAGTTTCGCCAGTGCAGCCGGCGGAACGCGCATTGCCTGGTAAGAATCCTCATTCACGCTGCTCGTGAACGGCTCGGGCACCGCGCGTTCGCCATTTAGGATGCGCTGCCAGACCTCCGCCACGTCGGAGCCGAGCGGGGTCACCCACCCTATGCCGGCTATCCCGAGACTCATGCCGCGCGCCGCAAGATAATAGAGGCGTTCGTCCCGCCGAACCCGAAGGAGTTCGAGAGAACATTCGTCACCTGCGCTGGCCGCGCGGTGTTCGCCACGATCTCGAGGTTCAACGTCGAATCGGCGGCGCGGAAGTTTATGTTCGGCGGCAACATCTGTTCGCGCAGCGCGATCAGGCTGATGACCGCCTCGATCGCACCCGCGGCGCCGAGCGAGTGGCCCATCATACTCTTGGTCGAGCTGAGCGGGACGCGGTCGAATAACTCGGAGATCGCCCGGCCCTCGGCCGCATCATTGAAGGCGGTCGCCGTTCCATGGGCGTTGATGTAATCGATCTCGCCTGGCGCAAGGCCCGCGCTGGCCAGCGC
>JBKJKL010000330.1:0-3788 GCA_046597485.1 Chthoniobacterales bacterium | reverse complement strand
CAGGACGACGAAGACGGCGGGCGCGATGACCAGCGGGCGCGTCGTCTCACCGGCTACGCGATCGACTTTGCGGAAAGTCGGCTCGAGTTCGTAACGAATTTCCTCGCCCGCGATTTCGAGTGCGACCTCGATCGTGAACGGCGGCGGATTCTCGGGTCGACCGATCAACTTCTGGTCGGAGACGCGGTAGGTGCCGAGCGTGCCCGGCTCGCGCAACCAATACGGTTGGGTGAACGGCAGCGACTCTGGGACGCGGAGCGAAAGCTTGCGGGTGAGGAGTTGATTGCGCTCGAGCGGCGCGTCGATTTTCTCGGTCGCGCCGGGCGGCTGGACGGTTTTCAGCTTCACCGCGGCAGGCGAGCGATTGATTGCCTCGAGCTGTAGATTTATCGATTCGCCGGGCTGCGCGGCTGGCTTCTCGACGATCGCGGCGAGGTGCAATCCAAGAGCGGCCGCGATCACGCGATCGACCTGCGCGACTTTCTCGGACGCCCAAGGATCGTCGCCTAACGAGTGCAAAGCCTTCCGTAATTCCACCAACGCCGGGAGCGAAGCGGCCGGCTGCGTCATGTCATAGGCGCTCAGAATCGCGCTAATCTTTTGCGCGACTGCAGCCGCCTTCGGCACGCGCGCCCAAGTGGTGTCGATGCCGCTGAACAGGTTCGCGCCTTCGATCGGTTTGCCTTCGAGAAACTTGAAG
Source organism: Chthoniobacterales bacterium (assembly GCA_046597485.1). GTDB lineage: Bacteria > Verrucomicrobiota > Verrucomicrobiia > Chthoniobacterales > UBA10450 > JACCTI01. Next base: position 3,088 of record JBKJKL010000330.1, on the reverse strand, counting down.
AACTCGTGGTCCTCGCCGCGCTCGATGCTGACGCCGAAACCCTGGCTCTTGTGCATCGTCCGGCTGGCGCCGGCGATCTCCGGGAAGGACTTACCGAGGAGCGGCTGATAGCCGCCGGCCTCGATCTGGACGAGGCCGGCGGAGTCGAACGGAATGTTGCGTGCACGGAAGAAGAATTCGGAGGTGTTCCAAAGCAGGCGGGTCGCCTGCCACGGCTGCACGTGTTCGAGTTGCTCGGGGAAACGCTTCGGATCAGCCGCGGCGGTGAATGCTTCCTTGGCGAGCTGCGCGGAGGCGGTGTGATGGCCGTGGGTGACGTTGTCGTCGAGCGCGAATCGCGTCACGACCACATCGGGCCGGAACTTCCGAATCACCCAGACGGTGTCGGCGAGGATCTGCTCGCGGTCCCAAAGCTTCAGCGTTTCGTCGACGGATTTCGAGTAACCAAAATCGTTCGCGCGCGAGAAGAATTGCCGGCCATGATCGATCCGGCGCGCGGCGAGCAACTCCTGCGTGCGAATGACCCCGAGCTGATCGCGCAGCTCCGGGCCGATCAAATTCTGACCGCCGTCACCGCGCGTGAGCGAGAGGTAGGCGGTCTCATAAAGCGCGCCGTTCGCCCAGTAGGAGATGAGGCCGGTGTTCTCGTCGTCTGGATGCGCGGCGACGTAGAGCACTCGGCCAAGCACGTTCAGCTTCTCAAGTGCGAGCCGGATCTCAGCCGCGTCCATCGCGCCTGGCGGCGCGACCCCGCGGAGCGGGGCAGCCGTAGCGAGCGTGATCACGATGGCAGCGAGCCCGCGGCAAAAATTGCCAGGCATCTCGATAGGAAGCGACGCGCGAAGGCGCCGCTTAGCGAAGGCTCTCGATCAAACGTTGCGCGGCACCGATCGCGACCTCGTCCGGATTCTTGTCCGCCTTCAGGATCTCGATCGTCTTCTCCGCGGAAGCGCTCGCTTCCTTCTTGTTCCCGAGCTTGGCCTCGATCTGGGCGCGGCGGAAGTGCATGTAATACGCCTTCGGATTTGCCTCGATCGCCTGGTCGATCCACTTCTCGGCCTGCTTCAGATCCTTGCCGTTGTCGTAGTAGAATCCGGCCGCCTGGTAGGTGTAGCGTGCATCGAGTGGCGTTCCTGATTTTACCGAGGCCTCGAGTTGCTGTCCGACTTTTTCGTCGTCAGTCGTCGTGAGTTTGAGCGCGACGCGGGTCTTGTCCCAGTCGAGGTGGAAGTTCGCGGTCGAGCCCTTCACATCAGCGAAGCCGATCGTGAACGTCTCGACGGACGCGGGCAGCGCGGTTGGCTTCGCCATGATACGGGCGGCGTCGTTCTCCTGCTTGTAGTCGCCGGCGCTCTGCACCTTCGCGTCTTTCGAAATGATCACGGTCCACTCGTTCGCAGTCGGGATGGTGAAGAGGGCGTATTCGCCGGCCGGGATGTCCTTGTCGCCCAGCTTCACCGGGGCGCTGAAGCGGATCTTCGTCGGCGCGTTCGCGCCCGTGCGCCAGAGTTTCCCGTAGGGAACGAGGCCGCCGTAGATCTCGCGGTCGTTCTTGTTCGGTCGCGAATACTCGACCTCCACGTCGGTCAGGCCGATGCGCTGCTTCACGATCCCGAGCTGGCTGGGCTGCGGGAACTTGATCTGCGCTTCGTCTTGCCCGCGCGCGGCGAAAGGAAGGAGCGAGGTGACCGCCAAGAGCGCGATGGATGAACGGAAAAGCTTCATGGACATGCCATTGAAGATAGCGTGCAGACTCGAGAGTCAACCCCCGGGGCCGCACGAGAACGACCGGTTTTCGTTCCGCGTTCATTGTGGAGCGAGCGGAAAGCCTGCTCGTGCTGAGCTCGCAACCTGGAAGGTCGCGTTACTTTTTCTCCATCATCGCCATGCACATCTTTTTCATTTCAGGGTTTTTCATCATCTCATTGCACATGGTTTTCATGGCCTCGGGGTTCTTCATCATCTCGTCGCACATCATCTTCACCATCGCCGGGTCTTTGCTCATGTCCGCGCACATCTTGCGCATCATGTCCTTGTCTTTCATCATGGCGCTCATGTCCATTTTGTTGCCGGCGCCCATGGCTGGCGACGGATCGGCGGCGAACGCTGGCAAGCTGAACGCGAGGAAGAAGGCTGCAGTGGTGCTGAGTAGGGATCGTGTTGTCATGTTTTTCTTTCTAGTTGGTCTTTGGATATTTAATCGAAAGCGGCCTCCGGTTTATACGCGGTCGCCGCGCCTCTGCGTTGTGAGTAATCGGCTCCAGTAAATGATCCATTGCACTTCGAGGATCACGAAAAAGATCAGCGCGAGTAGCACAAGGACCCCGACTGCCATGCCGGCGACCATTTTGCCGGTGGCAGCGACCATCTCCTTCTTCATCATTGTCTCGCACATCTCGGCGGCGCGCGTAACGGTCGTCGCCATCTTGTCCATGTTTTGCATGGAGGCTGTGCTTTGCGGACTCGAGAGCGAAGCAGGGGTGTCCTTCACTGGCAAGCTTGGTGTCGGAGACGGTAGAGACGAGTCTTGGGCCAGCGCGCTAGATGCCAGCAGCAATGCCGGAACTATGAACATCGCGGAAATCTTGGTTATAATCATTTTCGTTTTAGAGAAACCGAGAGGTGCTCGAGCTCGAGTCCCTTTGTAATACACCGGCACGCGGCCAAACCCTTGCGTTATTTCCCGCGCACTCGGATTTCAATGACAGACAACGTTAATGATCACGTAGACATCCTCGTAATCGGAGCGGGCCAGGCAGGGTTGGCAATTGCGCACCTTCTGAACGAATCAGGGGTCCGCTTTACGGTCCTCGAGGGCCGGAGCCGGATCGGAGATTCCTGGCGGCAGCGTTACGACTCGCTCGTCTTATTTTCTTCGCGAGCATTCTCTGCGCTCCCTGACTTTCCATTGAACGGGGATCCTACCGGATACCCCGACAAGAGCGAAATTGCCGATTATCTGGAACGGTACGCGCGCGTCACCCGCTTGCCGATCGAGCTGAACGAGCGAGTAACAACACTGGAGCAAACCGACCGCGGCTTCACGGCACGGACGGCGAGCGGTCGGCAAATTAACGCATTGTGCGTC
>JBKJKL010000373.1:0-3490 GCA_046597485.1 Chthoniobacterales bacterium | reverse complement strand
ACCTACCCGGCGGACCTGATGCTCGCTGAGTTGATCCTAAACCAGCGCACCTAGGTCGCGGCCGAGACGAGCTGCGCCACGGCGGCGACGTCGCTCGTCTCGACCGCGACCTAGCTGCGCTGGTTCAGGATCAACTCAGCCAGCATCAGGTCCGCCGGGTAGGTGATCTTGAAATTTGGCTCGTCGTTCGGCACGAGTAGGACCTTGTGCCGGAGTGCTTCCACCGCCGAGACGTCGTCGGTGATGGCGAGCGCGTTCTTTTCCACAAACTCGTAGGCACGCCGAAGAAGATCGCGCGCGAAGATCTGCGGCGTTTCCATTGCGTAAAGGTCCGTCCGCTCCACCCCGCCGGTGACGAAGTGATCGGCATCGGCGCGCTTCAAGGTATCGCGCACCGGCGCCGCGAGCGAAGCCGCGCCCTGCCGCTGGACGGCATCGAAGACGCGCTCGATTTGCGCTGGCCGAACGAGCGGCCGAGCCGCGTCCTGCACCGCGACGAAACGCGCCGCTTTTCCGAGCGCGGCCATTCCCTGCACCACGGAATCCTGCCGCCGCGCGCCGCCCGCCACGATGCGCGCGACCTTCGCGCAACCCGCGATGGAGACGATTTCCTCGAGGTCGCGCAGCCGGTCTTCACGGCCGACGACGATGATTTCCGTGACCGACGCGGTCGCCTCAAACGCGGCCAGGGTGTGTGCAACAACCGGCTTTGTCCCGAGGATAGCGAACGTCTTATCGAAGCCCATCCGGCGGCTGCTGCCGCCGGCTACGATGATCGCGGACAGCATGCGGCTGTCTCGTTAGGCGCTGAGCTGACGCTGCACTTCCTGGCTGAGCGTCTTGCCATCGGCGCGGCCGGCCACGGTCGCCTGCACGATCTTCATCACCGCGCCCATTTGCGCGCGGGACGTGGCTCCGACTTCGGCGATCGCCTCTCGCACCACCGTCGCGAGCTCTTCCGTGCTCATCGCCTGCGGCAGATAGCTGTTCAGGATAGCGAGTTCTTCCTTTTCCTTCGCGGCCAACTCCGGCCGGCCACCCTGCTCGAAGCTCTCGATCGAATCCTGCCGCTGCTTGACTTGCTTGCGGATAACCTGCGTCGCCTCGGCCTCGTCGAGCGTCGCGCTCGCGCCGCCCTTCTCGATCGCGACGTTTTTGATCGCTGCTTTCAGCATCCGCAGGACGTTGAGCTTGCCGGCGTCTTTCGCCCGCATCGCATCCTTCAAGTCCGCATCGATCCGCTCCTGCAAGTTCATCGGCGCGAAGTTACGGCTCGTTAGGGGAAGGTAAAGTCTCTTCCCGCGCCGGGCTCATTCCGGCGCGTAATCTCGGCCGGCTGCCGCCCAAGGTGAGGGCCGGGCAGGGTCGAGCTGGTCGTCGATCAAGAGGTGTTCCGGAAGCGGATCGGTCGTGGCTTCGTACTCCGCCTGGAACTCCGGCGATGTTTTCGCCATCGCCTTCTCCAGGCTCATAAAATAGCTGCCACGAATTGCCGCCGCGCGCGGATTTTCGAAGGTGTGGACCAAATGCCCCGCGCGACCCACGTAGACATAGGCCTCGCCGCCTTGCACCTGCACGCCGCGCAGGTCGGCGGTCACGACTTGCGGATCGTAAATCCATTCCCGTTCGTGCATCGCGGCGAGCTGGCTCGCATTCACAACGAAGAGAACGCAGTTCAGCCGCGTCGCCGGGTCCGGCCGGACGTTCAGGTAGATGATGCGCTCCGGGTAAATGCGCGTCCCCGTTTCCTCGTAATAAAACGACTCGTTAGGCATGGAGACGTTCCAGACCCGGCGCCAGCCCTCGAGATGGCAGAAGACGAACGGCCCGGCGTATGCCTTCCCCACCGTCCGGCGCACGCTCTCGAGCGAGAGGAGCGAACCGAAGCCGATGATCGCGGTCTCACCCGACGCGAGCTCGATGACGGGTTCACTCATGGACCGCTCCTTCTTTCCCGCCCAGTTCCCAGACGAGGTCGACCACGCCGGGCTGCACGTCTCTGAACTCCCAGCGGTAAACGCCGTTCGCGGCCGAAACCGGCGCGCATTCATTGGCGCCGATGCGCTTCCGGCAGAGGTCGCTGTGTTCCACGTCGCGAGTCTGGACAAAACACTTGGGCGGCACCAGTTCATATCCAGCGGCCGAATAAGCCGAAAGGTCGAGCTCGTAACTCAGCTCGCGCAGCCGGCTGTTGTAACTCCCGGGATGAAAATGCACGTCGCGCTCCTTGTCGCGGAAACCATTGTAAATCTCAAGGTCGAGCGTGTATTCCTCCCCTTCGACCGGCGAAAAATCGAACCGATAAAAGGTGCCAGTATCCTCCGCCCGCCCGCGTTCCGCGACGGAGGCTTCATTGTCGTGACTTGGGTGGCCGAGCACGTAGCCATCCTTGCGCGTTGCGTAGCTGATTGTGAAAGGATCGCGGCAACGGTTCGCCGGCGCGAAGCGCACCCGGCGGTTGAGCGTGGCGTAGTTATCGAACTCGACCACGCGCGGATTCTTCTCGCTCGCGGTCGTAATCGTCTGCCGCAGGCGCGGCTCCACGCGGATGAAGTTCTCGTAGCGCTCGACCTCGAAGCGGTGCGTGTGGCCGCCGGGATCGAGCAGGTATTCGACAAACTCGGTGTAGCGCTTGTCCTCCGCATCGGCCGGGCAATGGATCGTGAAGTGATTCCCCTCGATCGATTTCACGCTGTCGAAAACTCCACGCGCGGAAGCTTCCGGGACGATGTTGTCCTGCAGACCGCAGACGGCGTGAATCGGCACCCGCCATTCCGTGGCGCTGTCTCGCGTCGCGGCTACGATTCGCTCCCGGACGCGCTCGCGAATGTCCGCGATCTCGGGGTTGAGGACGCGCAAGGTCAGTTCCTGCGGGTTGTGAAAAAAGCTGGAGGCGAGGACGCGCAGGCTCATTCCGCTACTCGAGCCGGCGCAGGGTGTGGCGAGGAAGATGGCCTGCCGGATGTTGCGCAGCCGGTGTGCTTTCGCCTCCTCCACCATCCGCGCGAAGTAGGTTTGAATAACGAGCCCGCCCTGGCTGTGGCCAACGAGCGTAACCTCGCGCTCGCGATATTGCGGCGAATCGAGTTCATCGCCGAGCGCGCGCCCAATCTCCTGCAAGCGCGGGATGCGCCCGAGGAAATTGATCTCGAGCCATTTCGTCGGGTAATCCCAAGTCGCCAGCTCATAACGCGCGGTGACCTGGGGATCTTTCCGGAGCAGTTGGAGGAGCGGCTGCCAGCAGGCTTTGCTGCTGCCGAAGCCGTGCACAAAAAGCACGATCGATTTCTTAGGCGCGTCCATCGATTTCCCGTTCCGCTGCCTAACGAGTAGATCGACCGCGGCCCGCAGAAGCGAGCGGAAACGACCCACCCTGTCACTGCGCCGCTGGCAAGCGAGCCACCGCGGCCTCGAGACCGGCGACATCGCTCACACTCAGCAGCTCGACGCCCTTACGGATGCGCTGGATCAATCCGGCCAATACTCCGCC
>JBKJKL010000095.1:0-3440 GCA_046597485.1 Chthoniobacterales bacterium | reverse complement strand
CGCCTTGACCGTCGCGATCCTGCCGAATTTGCCTGGTTTTCTCGTCACGGTGAAGCTGCTCGACGCCAGCGCGGTGCCTGCGTTTTTCGTCAGCCTTTACAGCTATGCGTGGTTCGTCGGCTTCGGGATCGCCTTCACGGTTTACATCGGGCTGCGGCGGCTGCTTTCGAAATCTTCTTAGCCACGGATTAACACGGATCGAACACGGATTCGGAGCAGCCGGAAAATCCGTGTTTCATCCGTGTTAATCCGTGGCTGATTCCCGCATGAATCGCCGCGACTTCGTGAAGACAACCGTCGGTGCGGGAATCGCTGCGACGGCAGTGCGCACGCTCCGCGCTTAGCAGACGCCGAACATCATCACCAATAAGTCAGTGAAGCCGGTCGTGATCTCATCGGCCAACGGCAACAAGTTTAAAAACGGCGGCGACATGACTTGCGTGCACAAGGCTTGGACGATGATGACGCAAGGCGGCGAGGTGCTCGATGCGCTCATTGCGGGCGTGAACATCGTCGAGCTCGATCCGACGGACGACAGCGTTGGTTTTGGCGGATTGCCGAATGCCGACGGCGTGGTGCAGCTCGACTCCTGTTGCATGCATGGACCGAAGAAGCGCGCCGGCGGCGTCGCCTGCATCGAAGGCGTCCGCACGCCATCGTTAGTCGCGCAGAAGGTGATGGAAATGACGGATCATCACCTGGTTGTTGGCAAAGGCGCGCAGGAGTTTGCGCGCAACATGGGCTTCAAGATCGAGGATGACCTGAACACCGAGCACTCGCGCCAGATGTGGCTGGAATGGAAACGCCGGATCGATCCGCAGCATTATCTCGATCCGCAGAAGCGCGCCGAGGCGAGCAATCGCGTGCTCCACGAAATGCTCGCGGAAGGACTCGTGAGTCGCGAGCACGTTTACGGCACGATCAATTGCGACGGCGTGAACGCGAAAGGCGAGGTCTGCGGCGTGACGACGACGAGCGGACTGGCGTGGAAGATTCCTGGGCGCGTCGGAGATTCACCGATTCTCGGCGCTGGTCTTTACGTCGACGGACAAGTCGGAGCCGCGGGTTCGCCGGGTCGCGGTGAGGCGAACCTCTACAATCTTTCCTCGTACCTGATCGTGGAGAACATGCGCCACGGGATGAGCCCGAAAGACGCGGGCATGGAGGCGTGCAAACGCATTGCGGCAAACACGGTCGAGAAGCGCCTGCTCAACAGCCGCGGCCAACCGAACTTCAACGTCAACTTCTACGTGCTGAACGCGAAGGGCGAGTTCGCGGGCGTGGCGTTGTATCAGAGCCAGTTCGCGGTCTGCACCGACGACGGCCCGAAGACGCTGCCGACCGAGCCGCTCTTCGAAGGGAAGCCGGAGGATTAGTGCGGCTCGTTTCGCGCCTCCTTCTGGCGGCGCTTTTTGTCGGCGCGGGCGCGAACCATCTCGTCAACACGGCGCCGTATCTCGCCATCATGCCGCCGCTTCTTCCCGCACCGATGGCGTTGGTCTTGATCAGCGGAATCGCCGAAATCGCAGGTGGTCTTGGACTTCTCTGGTCGCGCACGCGCAAGGCTGCGGCCATCGGATTGATTCTGCTGCTGATCGCGGTGTTTCCGGCCAATATCTATTCTGCAATCCACGGCATGCGGATCGCCGGGCGTCCGGTTCCAGCGTGGCTGCTCTGGGCGCGGCTGCCGTTTCAGCCGCTGCTCATGGCGTGGGTCTACTTCATTGGTTGGAAACAACGCGAAGCATCGCGATGATCTCGCTGTGAGCACAAACAGAGAGAACCCGTGGGTCCAGATTTGTCCCGGCATCAAACGGCGGACGATTACGACTGGCATGACGATGTATCAAATGCGCGCGGAGCTCGACGCCGGCAGTCAGTTGCCCGTGCATGCGCATCCGCAGGAGCAGATCTCGCATGTCATATCGGGGCGCGTCCGGTTCAACGTTGATGGGCAGCCGCGGGAAGTTGGCGCGGGCGAGTCGCTCTATCTCGCGAGCAATGTGCCGCATGGCGCGGAGACGCTCGCAGCGGCCGTCGTGATCGACACCTTCAGTCCACCGCGTGAGGATTATCTCGCGAAGGACGAAGAGGCGCGCCGCGCACAATAGATGAAGATCGTCTCTGGCGGACAACTCGCGACCGACGCGCGTCCCGATCTCTCCTTCATCGTCCCGGCGCATAATGAAGAGCATGAGTTACCGGCGAGCTTGCGCGCACTTTGCGCGGCGGCGGAAAGTTCCGGACGAAGCTATGAATTGATCGTCGTGGACGATTGCTCGACGGACGCGACCGCAAAAATCGCGCAGCAGTTTGGCGCGCGCGTTCTCTCCGTGAACCTGCGGCAGATCGCCGCGGTCCGGAATGCAGGGGCGCGCCTCGCCACGGGCGAAGTGCTCTTTTTCGTCGATGCGGATACGCAGATTGCACCGGCACACGTGAGGGGTGCGCTCGAGGCGCTGGCGCGCGGCTGCGTGGGTGGAAGCGCGCGGGTCAAACTGGATCGTGCAGTTCCTTTGGCGGCTGATCTTTTCGTCAGGATATTTTGCGCGCTCTATTTTTGTTTCAATTACGGAGTGGGCGCTTTCCTTTTTGCGCGGCGGGCAGACTTCGAGCGGGTCGCAGGATTCGACGAGCAATACTTCGCCGGCGAGGAGGTCTTCCTGACGATCGCGCTCCGCAAGCTCGGAAAGTTTGTCATCCTCCCCGACCCGATCACGACTTCGGCTCGCAAGCTCGAAATGCACACGCCTGCATATCTGATGAAGACGTGGGGATTACTCTTTTTTGGCGGGAAACGGGTGCTGCGCAAACGCGAGCGCCTCGGCATTTGGTATGACGGCAAGCGGGAGCGCCGCCCAGTCTCGCTGACGTAGCCATTGAACGGCTGCGGCTTTCACGGAAACTAGCGCGTCATGGCGAGCTCAACATCCAGCCGATCCGATTGGCAGCGGAATCGTGTCTTCAAATTTTTCTCGTCGATCAAGCTCGCGGTCGTGCTTCTCGCCGTTCTGATCGTCGCCTCGATCGCGGGGACGATCTACGAGTCGAGCTTCGATGCGAAGGTGGCGCGCGCCTACGTTTACGGCGCGTCTTGGTTCAACATCTGGCTCCTCCTCCTCGTCGCGAATCTGACCGCGTCGGCCTTTTCGCGCTGGCCGTGGCGGAAGCATCACGTCGCCTTTCTCGTCACGCATCTCGGCATCATCACGCTCCTTTTCGGCTCACTCATCGGGCGCATCTGGGGCATTGAAGGGACGATCACACTCTTCAAGGGCGAGGCCCCGAGCAATCGCCTCCTCATCGATCAGCATCAGCTCCGCGTGCGCGACACCGACGGCATCATCAAGGGGTGGCCGGCCGAGTTCATCAACCGCAAGCCGACGCCGGAGCGGCCCTTCCCACTCGGAGCTCTCGCCTCTGGGGCGCAGCTCGCGATT
>JBKJKL010000455.1:0-4940 GCA_046597485.1 Chthoniobacterales bacterium | reverse complement strand
AGTTCGCGCACCAGTCGATACGCGCCGATGCGACGGCCTTCATTCTGCGTGAGCGATGAATCCGCGCCGACAAATCCTCCCGCATCTGCCCAGGAATCCAGCGGCGCAGCGGGTTGTTCGAGGAGCGATTCGACCTCGCGGTGCAACGCGGTGTCGTCCGCGCAGGCGCGCGCGAGAAAGAGCGCGCGCGCCGCGGCGGTCTCGCACTCCATCGCGGAGGCGAGGGTTTCCTTCACCTGCTGCCAGCGGGCGGGCGTCATGCGTGGCCTAACGACTCCTACGCCGCCGCGCCCATTTCGCGTTGCAGCCACTGCCGCGCCGTCACCCAGTCGCGCTTCACCGTCACGGCCGAAATGCCGAGCAGCTCCGCGGTTTCGTCCATCGTGAGACCGCCGAAAAACCGCAGCTCCACCACGCGCGCCTGACGCGGGTCGAGCGCTTCGAGACCGCGCAGCGCCTCCTCCAGCTTCACGATGCTCAGCTGCGTTCGATCGTGGAATTCGACCGCCGCGTCCAGTTCCAGCAAAGGCTCACCCGCATCGCGTTTCTCGCGCTTCCGTGCGATCGCGTAGTTCGCGAGGATCCGACGCATCATGCGCGCGGCGATCGAGAGAAAATGCAGGCGGTTACCCCAATCGACCGTCCGCTGGCTGACCAGCCGCAGATAAGACTCATGCACCAGCGCGGTCGGCTGGAGCGTGTGGTCCGGCCGCTCCTTGCGCAGGTAGGACGCCGCGAGCTCGCGCAGCTCGCCGTAGACTGCAGGCAAAGCAGCATTCAACTGCGCCGTATCCGCATTGGCCGGGAGCGCCTCTTCGATTAAGGCTGCGATCGCCGCTTCTTCGTCCGAGAAGCCCGGGGAGCTGTTGCCGGCTGGCGCAATCCAGTCGTCCTGCTTCGGGTCCTCCATCTCCGGTTTACCTTATTTCAGGGAAAATTTGGCGCCTACGATTTTTCCGAAAATTCCGTGACCAGATTGCGCCGGTTTCGTTGCGAGTAGGGGAAAGGGCAAGTTTTGCCTCCGTCCAGTTCATCCTCTATGAAATTACAACCCTTTCGTTCTTCGCGTCGCGCTTTGGCGTTCTTCACTGCTCCCTTCGCCGCTTGCGCGCTTAGCATCCTGGCGCCGTTCGCTCCGGCTGACGGACAAACTCTGAACCCCGAAAACGGCCACTATTATCAATACGTCGCCCTGAGCGGGAACTGGCAACAGGCGAAAACCGCGGCCGAGGCCCGGCAATTTATGGGCTTACGTGGTTACCTTGCCACGGTGACGAGCGCTTCCGAAAATGCGTTCATCCAGAGTCAGTTTGGGGCAAATTTTGCAGGGTCATTTTCGACGTCACCGACTTGGTTTGGAGCATTCCAACCCGCGGGCAGTGTCGAGCCGGCTGGTGGCTTTGGGTGGCTGACGGGCGAGGCTTTTGCCTACACAAACTGGGGACCGGGCGAGCCGAACAACAACCTCGTCGCCGGCAACGAGAACGTCGTCGAGATCCGCAACGATGGCTTGTGGAATGATACATCGGAGACGCGAATCGGTCAGGGATACTTGGTCGAATTCGGCGGTTTTTCGACCGCTGGCTCTTTCCCGCTCACAACGGGCGCGTCCAACAAGCTGGATCTCGGCTTTTTCAGCGCAGGCGCAGCGGTTACTCTGGGTTTGACTGGGCAGGGCGATCTAGTCAGCTCGCAGTTGCAGGTGCGGCCGAATGGCGAGCTCGCAGCCCTTGCGAGCGGTGTTTATACTTTCTGTAACCCCGGTTCTGCTTACCCAAACTTTAACGGCGGCGACGGGATCAACCATTTCCCTGGCGGCGGCGCAAATTATGACGCATCGGGCAGCGGCTACCCTTTCGCCGGCAAGCTGACGACCAACACTCTGGATTCCGCAGCGATCCGCCTTGGCGCAGTCGTCGGCACGTTCTCCGCCACTCCTGGTCGCGCGGATTGGTTTTTCATTGGCTACGAAAAGACGATCACGATTCCTGACGGCGGAGCGCATCTCTACCTCGCCGTAAACGACACCGTCCCAGGGGACAACCATGGCGCTTACGGCTACACCGTGACCACGGCACCACCGGCACCGCCACACGGCGGCCTTTCGCAGACGCAGTTCACGGTCAATGACAGCACTTCGCCGACGGCGAACGTGGCTGACACGGTCCTGCACTTCGCAGCTGCGCAATCCGGTCGCCCTGCTGGTCTCTTTTGCCGTGTGCAACGGACGCTGACGCCGACTGTCGAAAGCAGCTGGACTGACCTGAGCGACGGGAACTCCGGACGCATGACCTACAACAGCGCGCTCGGTCGTTTCGTCCTGAATAGCGCGAACTACCCGGCGCAGAATGGCGTGTCGTTCCGGGTGATCGGCGCGGCGCAAGGCTACCCCGACTCGATCTCTGCGCCGGTGGGACCATTTAATCTCTCCTCGACTGTGGTGCACCTGGCGTCGCCTAAATTGAGCTTCCTGCGCAACACCACCGTCGCGGATATGTACTTCCACGCGCGAATGTCGACGCTCGCTCCGGGCACCGCAGTACGGGTGCAGGCGAGTACGACGCCGGGCGATGAAGCGAGCTGGACTGACCTCGCGAACGGCAATGCCGGGAACATGACGCAGAGCACGGACCCGAATGTCTTCCTGCTGCTGGTGAACCAATATCCGGCCGCGAGTCGAGTTTACTTCCGCGCCATCGCGGCCGCGCCCGGTGCGATCGATGGAATTTCGACCATCCTCGGCCCTTACACGCTGACCCCTGATCGGCCTCCGACGGTGAGTATCGCGCTTCCGCCGGGCTCGGGCGCTGGCACCGCGACGGACCCGCGCGTTGTCACCAGTGGAGTGCTGAGCTTCAGCGCGACCGCGACCAGCCAAGATCGAAATATTAGTAGCCTCCGACTGTTGCTACATGGCAAGACGCTGACTCCGCCTTCGCCCAGGGGCAGCAGTTCAGTCACGATCCAGTATTCCACGAGCGTGATCGGTGTCGGTGACCACGTGATCGATGCAGTTGCGATCGATGATCTCGGTTGCCGCGCGCGCGCCGGGACAAACCCGCTTTACCTCCGGGTAGTTCCAGCTCCAGGCGGCGCGAGTGGGGAAGGCCCGAAGACTGCGACGGTCGTCGGGAAAGTTTTCACCTTGCTCGTTTCCGGCGGAGCCTGGAATAACCCGGCGAACTGGCGCGACTCGAACGGCAACACGGGAGTTCCCGGCGACCAGGACCTCGCCATTGTCGGCGCGAAGACGGTTCAGTTGCCGAATGATGTAGTCGCGAAGTCGGTGACCCTGAATGGAGGCAGGATTATCGGACCGGGCACGCTGAGTATCCTGGGAATCCTCACGATCTCGGGCGGCACCTTCGAGAATGCATTCCTCAGCATCTTCCAAGGTGCGATCTGCGAGCTGACGAACGTGAGCGACGTTCAGTTTGCCGGGTTCATCAACAACTACGGCACGATCAATATCCGAGGTTCCAGCGGTCTCAGAGGCGTCACAACCTTGGGCGGTCCTGGGAAGGTCAATTTCCTGACGCCGCTATCGATCGCACCGAACGCGCTGCTCAATCCCGCCGCCGGCGTGCGAGTTCTGGCGGCGGGTAATCTGCAGCTATCCGGAGGCCTGCAGGGATCGGCAGCGCTCATCTCAGACCGCGGCGGAAGCGTGATTTCGAATGATGGTGGCAGCCTTATCTCACAGGATGGCGGCAGCCTCATCTCGCAGGATGGCGGCGGAATTGTCTCGCATGATAGCGGAGGGCTGATTTCACAAGATGGCGGCGGTCTTGTTGCTTCGGGCGCCGGAAATCTCGTCGCCTCAGGAGCTGGCAATCAACCCACCGGGAGCGCTGTTGGCAAAGGCGCCGGAGATCAGGCAGAGTCTGGCGGCGTCGTGCTCGATGGCGGCGAGATCGACCTCAGCGATGTTACGATCGCGGCCCCGCTGACGATGAACGGTGGCGTGCTGAGTGGCACCGGGAAAATCATTGGCGATGTGACGAACAACGGCGGCCGCGTTTCGCCCGGAAATTCAGCGGGCGGGGCGGGCGGGATCACCGTCGAAGGTTCGTACACGCAAGGCTCTGGCGGCACGCTCGCGATCGAAAACGGTGGCCGTGCGCCGACCGAGTTCGACCAGCTGACTGCTACCAGGGCGGTCATGTTGGGCGGAAACCTGGAGGTGCGGAACATCAACGGCTACACGCCGGACTCGGCCGATACCTTGAACCCACTCGGCTACGGATCGGTCGCGGGCGGGTTTAATTCTGTGAGCGGGAACACCCAGGTTTCGGTCAACACCACCGGAGCCCTCGTCGCGGTCGCGCCCGATGCGCTCGCGCAGATTTCAGCGGCTTCGCGCAAATCCCATGGCGACACCGGCAGCTTCGACATCAACCTTCCCGCGACCGGCACACCGGGCATCGAAAGCCGCGCGGGCGGTGCGACCGGCGACCACAGCCTCGTGATCAACTTTAACAACACGCTGGCCAGCGCGGCTGCGACGGTCACCGCGGGACCGGGCAGTGTCGTGGGCTCGCCCACCATCAACGGGACGAGCCTGATCGTGAACCTAACCGGGGTAAGCAACGCGCAGACCGTCACCGTGACGTTGAGTAATGTGACCGACACTGCGGCGCAGGTGCTGCCTTCGACGTTGGTCCAGGCATCCTTCCTCGCCGGCGATGTGAATGGCGATGGGACCGTGAATAGCGGCGACGCGACGATCGTGCGGAGCCGTTCCGGTCAACCGACTGACGCGCTGAACTTCCGCGCCGACGTCAACGTCGACGGGACGGTTAATAGCGGTGACTTCACGCTAGTGCGCGCGCGTTCCGGGACCTCCGTGCCGTAAATGGACGGCTTGCATCGCGCGCGGAAGACGCGTGAACCTCGGACCGCCCGGCCGGGCCGAGGGAATAGGCTTTCAGCCTATTCCC
>JBKJKL010000434.1:0-2929 GCA_046597485.1 Chthoniobacterales bacterium | reverse complement strand
GAGTTCCGCCGGCTCGTCCTCGGGCCGAACGCCGCGTCCGCGCGCTCCGCGGGCGTGAGCGAGAGTGTGACGATCGAGGTGCGCATCGCCGAGACGGGGCAATGATCGCGGTCACGTTCGCGCTCCCGGCGGAGAGCTCCGGGTTTCTCCGCGCACTCGCAAATCGCACGCGCGAGATCCGCGACGGCGCGCCGCGTTACACCGCCACCTGCCACAGCCACGAAGTCATCGTCCTGCACACCGGCGTTGGGGAAAAAATGACCCGTGCGCGGATCGAAGCGTTTTTCATCGAGCGGCCAGCGCCGCAGTGTTTGATCAGCGCGGGCTTCGCCGGGGCGCTGGGCGACGAGTTACAAATCAGCGATCTGCTTCTGGCGGATAATTTCTCCGACGAGCGCCTGCTCGCCGCCGCGCAAGAAGCGCTGCGCGAGCAGCGGCCAAAGATTGCGAAACTGGCCAGCACCAATCGCGTGCTCGATTCGGCGGTGGAACGGCGGCAGTTCGCCGAGCAAACGGGCGCGCAGGCCGTGGACATGGAGACGCAAACCCTGGCGGAACTCTGTGCGCAGCATAGCATCCCGCTCCTGTCCCTCCGCGTCGTGACCGACACGCCGTCCGCTCCGTTTCCCGCGCCGCCGGAAGTGCTGTTCGATCCTGCAACCCAGCGCACGAATGCGTTGCGGCTCGCGAGTTATCTCCTGCTGCGTCCCGCGGCGATCGGGCGGCTGCTCATCTTCGCGCAGCGCATCAATGCGGCGCGCGGGAAGTTGACCGCGGCCCTCGACCTCCTGCTCGGCGCGCCCTTGCCCTAAGCCGGCACAGCAGTGGCCGGCTCGACGTGCACGAGCACATCGGCGATGCGCGGCTCGGTCGCGCGGATCGCTTCTTTCACGAGATGCGCGATCTCGTGGCCGTCGCGCACACTGATCTTGCCATCGACGCGCAGATGAAGGTCGACGTAGAAGTGCAGCCCCATTTTGCGGACGAGACATTTCTCGACCTCGATCACGCCCGCCACTTCCGACGCGGTCGCGCGGATGCCGGCAGCCATGTCGCCGCGCGGCGCGGTGTCCATGATTTCATGGAGCGCAGGCGAGAGCAGGCTGAAGCCGTTGTACGCGATCAAGAGGCAGGCGAGGAGCGCGGCCCAGTCGTCCGCTGGTTCCCAGCCGGGGCCGCCGATGAGCGCGATCGAGATGCCGATGAACGCGGCGATGGAAGTGAAGGCGTCCGCGCGATGATGCCAGGCATCGGTCTGCACCGCGGTGCTTTCCGCTTCGCGCCCGAGCCGGATGACGGAGCGATAGAGGAGTTCCTTCACCACGATCACGCCGACGAGGAGCGGCAAAGTCCACGCGGCCGGCGCGTGGTGTGGAACCATTATCTCGCGCACGCTGGCCAACCCGAGGAGGACGGCGGCCACGATGACCCCGATGGCGACGATTGCGGCCGCGACCGGCTCCGCTTTGCCGTGGCCGTAAGGATGGGTTTCATCCGGCGGACGGGCGGCAAATTTTAATCCACTCCAGATGACGGCGGAGCCGCCGATATCGAGCGCGGACTCGATCCCATCCGCGATCAGCGCATAGGCGTTGCCGAGGATACCGGCCGTGATCTTCAGGATGGCGAGAACCAGGTTGATCACCATCCCGAGCAGCGCGACCCGGGCGCCGCTTTGCAAATTGCTGGCGGGTGTCGCCGATGTAGGCTGCGCGGGCATTGAATGAGTAAAACTATACGCGCCGCGATCTACGAGACGCACGGAAATCCTGCGGAAGTGCTGCGAGTGGTGGAGCAGCCGTGGCCTACACCGGCAGCAAACGAAGCGATCGTCCGGATGGAAGCCGCGCCGCTCAACCCGGCCGACGTCAACGCAATCGAGGGGAAGTATCCCCTGCGCCCGACGCTCCCGGCCACACCGGGAATGGAAGGCGCGGGCCTCGTGGCCGAGCTCGGCGCGGACGTGCGCGGTCTCGCGATCGGCGACCGCGTGATCGTGCCGCACAACTTCGGCACCTGGCGCGAGGCCTGTGCCGTCCCGGCCGGCCAACTCGTGGCAGTGCCGACGGGAATCGACTCGATCCAAGCTGCGATGTTGAAGGTGAACCCGATCACTGCGTGGCGGATGCTGCACGACTTTGTCTCGTTAGGCAGAGGCGACTGGTTCATCCAAAACGCGGCCAACTCCGCCGCGGGGCGGTGCGCGATCCAGATTGGGCGGGAACTCGGCTACCGGAGCGTGAACATCGTGCGCCGCGCGGAATTGATCGACGAACTACAGGCCGAGGGGGCCGATGTCGTCCTTCTCGAAAGTGATGATCTGCGAGCCAAAGTGGCGGACGCGACGGGGCGCGCGCCGGTGCGCCTCGCGCTCAACGCCGTCGGCGGCGAGAGCGCGATCCAGATGGCCAAGGCGCTCGCGCCCGAGGCATCGCTGGTGACCTACGGCGCGATGAGCCTGCAGCCGCTGACCATCCCGAACGGGATGCTCATCTTCAAAAACCTGCGCTTTACCGGCTTCTGGGTGACGAAGTGGTATGACGAGGCGACGCCGGAGGAACGGCGCGCCACTTTCCAGCCAATCTTCGCGATGGCGCAGCGCGGTCTGCTCCGCACGAAAGTGGAAGCGGTCTACTCGTTGGGGGAGACGAAACAGGCGGTCGCGCACGCGATGGCCCATAAACGCAGCGGCAAGATCGTCTTTGATCTTGCGAGCGGGAACTAGCTGCCGGCTTGTCCCTGCGGCTGGGTGGCGGCCGGCTGCGGCTGCCGCTTGAGCAGCGTGATCTGCTTGATCCGCGCGCTGTCGTTTGGGCTCCAAGTGGCGACATCCGGGTCGTCCTTGAAGGCGTTATGCACGATGCGGCGCTCGTAGGAATTCATCGGCTCGAGCTGCAGGGAGCGGCCACTGATGCGGACCCGCTCGGCC
>JBKJKL010000424.1:0-2603 GCA_046597485.1 Chthoniobacterales bacterium | reverse complement strand
CGCGCGACGTGATCTGCTCCTGCGTCTGCGCCGGCCTCGAGCAGAAGATGAACGCACAGGTGCCGCTCGACGCTCTCTTCCGCGATGAACACGGCAGCGCCGTCCGCCTCGGCAGTTACTTCGGCGCGAAGCCAGTCATCCTCGCGCTCGCCTATTACGAGTGCCCAAACCTGTGCACGCTCGTCCTGAACGGGCTGCTCCAGACCGCGCAGGATTTGAAGTTCGATGCGGGCAAGGAATACGAGATCGTCGTGGTCAGCTTCGATGCGCGCGAGCGTCCGGGACTGGCGGCGGCGAAGAAGCAAATCTACCTCGAGCGCTATGGCCGGGCCCGGACGGTGAATGGCTGGCACTTCCTCACCGGCGATCACGAGGCGATCGCGCGCCTAACGAGCAGTGTCGGCTACCGCTTTTCCTACGACGAGGCGACGCGGCAATTCGCGCACCCCAGCGTGATCACCGTCCTGACCCCGGCCGGCAAAGTGGCGCGCTATTTTCCGGGGATTGAATACCCGCCGCGCGAGGTTCGGTTGGCCTTGATCGACGCCACGCAAGAGCGGATCGGGTCGCTCGCCGATCGTGTTTTCCTGCTTTGCTTTCACTACAACCCGGCGACCGGGAAGTACGGTCTGCTCATCACGCGGGTCGTTCAGTTAGCCGGCGTCGGGAGCGCACTCGCGCTCGGCGTTTACATCCTCTTTAGCGTCCGACGGGAGCGGCGTCTCGCCTGAGTATGCGCCAACTTCTTCGCGCAATTTTTCCGCCGCAGGCCTCCAACCTGGCGCCGCAGGTCGATGCCATCTACTTCGCGCTCCTCGCACTCTGCGGGTCAGTTACGATCCTTGTTTTCCTCACCATTCTGTTCTTCTGCATCCGCTACCGACGCGGCTCGCGCGTGGATCGCACGCCGCCGAAGTGGCGGCAGCGGCCGTTTGAGATCGCGTGGTCGGTGACGCCGTTCTTCATCTTCCTCGGTGTTTTTTTCTGGGCGGCGAGCGTCTTCTTCGGCATGTCGCGGCCACCGGCCGGGGCGACCGAGATCTACGTCGTGGGCAAGCAGTGGATGTGGAAGATCCAGCACCCGGATGGGCGGCGTGAGATCAATGAACTGCATCTGCCGGTCGGCCAGCCGGTGAAGTTGATCATGACCTCGCAGGATGTGATCCACGACTTCTTCATCCCCGGTTTCCGGACGAAACAAGACGTCCTGCCCGGCCGCTACACGACAGAGTGGTTCACGCCGACGAAACCTGGCCAGTATCATCTTTTCTGCGCGCAGTACTGTGGCCTGAACCACTCGCGCATGGTCGGGACGATTTACGTGATGGAGCCGGCCGAGCACGCGCGCTGGCTTGCCGGCCAGCCAGCGCCCGACTCGCTCGTCGCGGCCGGTGAGCACGCTTTCCGCACCCGCGGCTGCAGTGGGTGCCACGCCGCAAACGCCGCGATCCGCGCGCCATTGCTCGAGGGCATCTACGGCAAGCAGGTGCCGCTGGCTGACGGCTCGTTCGTCACGGCGGATGATCAGTATTTGCGTGATTCGATCTTGCTCCCGAACAAGCAAATCGCGGCCGGCTACGAAGCGATCATGCCGACTTTCCAAGGCCAGATCGCCGAGGAAGAGGTGAACGCGATCATCGCCTACCTGAAATCGCTCCGCGAAGAGGACGCGCCATGATGACCGCCCAACCGCAAGCATCCCGGCAGCCCGTTTCGCCTAACGAGCGGAACTACTTAAATGAGCGCACCACGATCGCCTCCTGGTTGCTGACCACCGATCACAAGCGGATCGCGTTGCTCTACATGGTCTCGATCACGCTCTTCTTCCTGGTCGGAGGCGTGGCCGCAACCCTGATGCGGCTCGAACTCCTCACGCCGCAGGGCGATCTCGTTGCTTCCGAGACTTACAACAAGCTCTTCACCATCCACGGCGTGGTTATGGTCTGGTTTTTCCTCATTCCTTCCATCCCGACGGTGCTGGGGAATTTCTTGCTCCCGATGATGATCGGCGCGCGAGATGTCGCTTTTCCAAAGCTGAACCTGGCGAGTTGGTATCTCTTCCTGGCGGGCGGCGCCTGCGCACTTTTCGCGATCGTGAATGGCGGGGTCGATACCGGCTGGACCTTTTATACGCCTTACAGCAGCACCTACGCGAACGGCCACGTTCTCGCGATGGCGACTGGCATCTTTATCGCCGGCTTCGGCTCGATCGCGACCGGGCTGAACTTTATCGTCACGACGCACAAGATGCGCGCGCCGGGCCTGACCTGGATGCGGCTGCCGCTCTTCGTTTGGTCGCTCTATACGACCAGCATCATCCTCGTCCTAGCCACGCCAGTGCTCGCGATCACAATGACGCTGATGGCTCTCGAGCGCGCCTTCGGCGTCGGCATTTTCAATCCCGCCTTAGGCGGCGATCCACTTCTCTTCCAGCATCTCTTCTGGTTCTACTCGCACCCGGCTGTTTACATCATGATCCTACCGGGAATGGGTGTGATCAGCGAGTTGATCACCTGTTTCGCGCGCAAGAAGATCTTCGGTTACCAGTTCGTGGCGATGGCGAGCGTGGCGATCGCCGTCCTCGGTTTCCTCGTCTGGGGACA
>JBKJKL010000121.1:0-6506 GCA_046597485.1 Chthoniobacterales bacterium | reverse complement strand
TGATTATTTTTAAATGGTCGGACGTTGCACCGGCACACGCCGTCCATCGAGCCACCACGAAATTCCTTCACCGTCCGGCGCGGTCACTCCGCCGTCCGATTAGCCTGCTGTCCATGTTCGGCGCCGTAGCAGGCGTCCAGCTCCGAACATCACGGTCAATTAAGCCGCGAGAGCGAGATCTTGGTGATCTGCATTTATTTTTTTTGGTCCGGATTTTAACGAGGCCAACGAACCATCCTCGACATGCCGCCTGCGTTTCAAACAACGAGTCGAAACCAGTGCGCCCCCGTTTTTTCGGAGAGCGCTATGGTAAAGGAATACAGCCGCTTTGCAATGCCAGGTGCGGCGCGGCCGCAGAAGGCGCTTCCCCTTTCCACTCCGCCTTCTAAAGGTATCGCATGTGTGGCATCGCTGGCTTTGTCGTCCCGGAGGATGGGATGGATCGCGCCGCGCGCTTGCGCCGCATGACGGGCGCGCTCGCGCACCGCGGGCCGGACGATGACGGCTTTTTTTTCGCGCCGGGCGTCGGGCTCGGGATGCGGCGGCTGAGCATCGTCGACCTCGCCGGGAGCCAGCAGCCGATCGGCAACGAGGACGGTTCCGTGCAGGTGGTCTACAACGGTGAGATTTACAATTTCGTCGAGTTGCGCGCGCAACTCGAGGCCCGCGGTCACCAGTTCAAGACGAACGGCGATACCGAAGTGCTCGTGCATCTCTATGAGGAGCACGGACCGGAGATGCTGCAGTTCCTGCGCGGGATGTTTGCCTTCGCGATTTGGGACACGCGCACGCAAACGCTCTTCCTCGCGCGCGATCGGCTCGGGAAAAAGCCGCTCCATTACGTCCTCGCCGACGGCGGAATTTACTTCTGCTCCGAGATCGCGCCCCTGCTGGAGGAAAAGCTCGCGCCGTGGGAAATCGAGCCGAGCGCGCTCGCCGCTTACCTGCTCTTTGGCTATGTCTCCGCGCCGCGTTCGCTCGTCCGCCAGCTCACGAAATTGCCGCCGGCGCATTCCCTCACCTTTCGCGACGGGCAGGTCAGCGTGCAGCGTTACTGGTCCTTTACGCAACGGCCGCGCCTCACCTGCAGCTATGAGGAAGCGCGCGAGGAGGTCCGGGCGAAGCTCGATGAGAGCATTGCGCTCCGGCTGCGAAGCGATGTGCCACTTGGGCTGCTCCTCAGCGGCGGGATCGATTCGAACGCGATCCTGGCGCGGCTTGTCCGCGGACTGAACCGGAAGGTCGACGCTTTCACGATTGGCTTCGAGGAGAAGGACTACGATGAAACGGAGCTGGCCCGCGTCTCCGCGAAACATTTCGGTGTGGAGCACCACGTCCTCACTGGCACGACCGATCTGCTCCGTCTCCTCCCAGAGGTGGTGCGCCACTACGGCGAACCCTCGGCCGATAAGTCCGCGCTGCCGACCATGCTGGTCTGCGGCCTAACGAGACAATTCGTGAAGGTGGCCTTGAGCGGCGACGGCGGAGATGAAGCGTTTCTCGGCTATCCGAAACACCGTCTGAACCGCTGGCGCCAGACCGCGCTCTTGCCGAAGGAGCTGCGGCAAACGTGGACGCTGGCCGCGCTGCGCGGCCGCGCCTTGCCGAACAAACTGCGGCGGCTGCTCGTCCCGGAAACGCCGAGCCTCTTCTCCGGCGAGTTTTTTTCCGGCGCGTTTTTCGGACGCATCACGACCGCGCTCTTGCGCGCCGAGAGCAATGCTTTCCTCACCCAGCATGTGAGCGATTTCTGGCGCGGCACGATGCCACCGCTCGAGCGCATCCTGCGATGGGACGTGACCGATCCGCTGCCGAACTCACTCCTGACCAAGCTCGACATCGCGAGCATGGCGCGCGGCCTCGAGGTGCGGTCGCCGTTCCTCGATCATGAACTGCTCGAGCTCTGCGCGCGTTTGCCTAACGAGTGGAAGGTGAACCACCGACAGGGCAAGCTCATTCTGCGCGACCTCGTCGCAGACGACTTGCCGCCAGAAATCCTGCGCGCGAAGAAGCGCGGCTTCTCCGTTCCCCTCGCCCAGTGGTGGCGCGGCGCGGCCCGCAAGCAACTGCATGACGGCCTCCTCCCGCTCCATCCCGCGCTACGTCCATTCCTCCGCGAGGAGACCGTCGCCGAGCTGCTCCACGAACATCAGGACGGCCGGGCCAACCACGCGCAACGGCTCTGGAATCTCTGGGTCCTGAACGAATGGGCGCGCGCCTTTTTGCCATGAAACCGCTCGCCGATTACGCCCGCGAGGTTTCGATCGTCGTCTCGAGTTGCGACGCTTTCTTCGATGCGTGGCGGCCGTTCGCCTTCTTCTTCCGCAAACATTGGCCGGACTGCCCGTTCCCCGTTTATCTGATCACGAACGGGCTCGAGGTCAGCTCTGCGCAAATCGAATCGATCCGCACCGGTCCCGACGCCGGTTGGGCGACGAACATGGAGAAGGCGCTCGCGCGGATCGACACGCCCTACCTCCTCTATTTCCAGGAAGATTACTTCCTGACCCGCGACGTCGACACCGAACAACTAGCGCGCGACATCGAGATGACGATGACGCGAAACCTCGCCGCGCTTTCCTTCTTCGACCTCTCCGCGCTTGAACCGCAACCACCCACGCCGGACGAGCGCTACATCGCCATCCCGCGCGACTCTACCGGGCGCACGCGGTTGCAGGCCACGCTTTGGAAACACGCCGCGCTCCGCTCCATCCTCGTCCGAGGCGAGACGGCGTGGGACATGGAAGCGCGCGGGAGCGACCGGACCCGCGACCTGCCGATCTCCGTGTATGCGCGCACCGAGGAGGCGCCGATTCAATACCTCATGTCGGGCATTGTCCGCAGCATGTGGACGCCGGAAGCACTCGCCATGTGCCGCGCGCATGAGTTCAGCATCACGCCGCATTTTCGTCGCACGCTCGTGCAGGGAAAATGGCCGCGCCGTTACGCGCGCGCGCTCACCCGCATCAGCGGCCGTCTCGCGCTCGCGCGCCAGCGCGGTCGTCCGGTCCTGCTCGATTAGCGCACTGGCCGCGCCACCATGATGCCGGTGTGCGAGCTGAAGCGGTAGAGGTAGCTGGAGAGGCTCGAGTCGATCACGACCTTGTTGTAGTTCCGCGGCGCGGAGGCGTGCATAAAATGCAGGACGCCATCGGGCGAGCGATAAGCGAGGCCGACGTGTGAGGTGCCGAAAAGCCGCCCATCGTGTGAGACGATCCCGATGATGTCGCCGCTGCGCAGCTTCGACTCGATCGCGGCGACGCGGCTTTTGGGAATCTGGTAAAGCGGCCGCCGCGAGACGCCTTCTTCCATCTGGCGCAAGGGTCCGAGCAGGCGCGGATTCGAGGCGAGGTAGCGGTAATGCCGCCAGCCGACGGTCATCTCGCGCGCGGCGTGCGACACGCTCACGCCGCCGAGTTGGCGCGTGAGATCGTCGACGAGCCCGCGCCGGTCGTTATCGGCCAGCCACTCCTCGAGGTAATGGAGACGCGAGAGATATTCGCCGGTGCATTCGCCGCCGCGGTAGCGATCGAGCTCGATGTAATGGAGGAAGCGCTGCGGCGTCCAATTCTCCGACGGCTCATCGAGCAGCCGCGCGAAGGCGAGCGCGATCTCGAAGAAGGTCCAGCAATCGAGCGCGTTCAGATTGGCGGAGGGCGCCTCGATTTGGTTGTCGATCTCGAGCGTGTAGTTCTTGTAGGGCGTGCCGACAAAGGCCTGGCCGACGGTGGCGACGCGCTGGCCGAGCGGGAGCGCCGCCCAGTTCCCTTCCTTCGCCCGGGCGACGAGCTGGTCGAAGCGCTTCTCGCCTTTGAAGACGGTGGAGAACGGCAGTGTGCCCGCGGCGCGCAC
This sequence comes from Chthoniobacterales bacterium, assembly GCA_046597485.1. GTDB lineage: Bacteria > Verrucomicrobiota > Verrucomicrobiia > Chthoniobacterales > UBA10450 > JACCTI01. Next base: position 2,654 of record JBKJKL010000121.1, on the reverse strand, counting down.
CTCCACCGCGAGAAAGATGAGAACGACAAATGTAAGGACCCTGCGCATCGGTAAGTATTTCGGTGAACCTCCTGCACTGCAAGAAGCAGGCCTGCTGACGGCAATTCCCAGACGCAGCCTTGTGATGTTAACATGCGGCGAAGTTCAGCCATGATTAGCGGCGCCCACATTATCCTCAATAGCACCGACGCGGCCGCGGACCGCGCCTTCCTCCGCGATGTACTCAAGCTTTCGCACGTCGATGTGGGCGACGGCTGGCTGATCTTTGGCCTGCCGCCGGCCGAAGTGGCGGTGCATCCGTCAGACGAAAACAATCGGCACGAATTTTACTTTATGTGCGACGACATCGATGCCCTGATCGCGGAACTGGCGAAGCACCAGATAGCCTGCGACAAAGTGCAGGACATGGGCTGGGGATTGCTCACGCAAATCCACCTGCCAGGAGGCGGCAAAGTGGGCGCCTATCGACCGCGCCACGCGCGGCCTAACGACTAATCGGCAGCGGCGCAGCTCAGGCCGGCGATTGCTGGAGACTGGGGCGCATCGTAGCGTCGCCGGTGGACGATTTGTTTCGCGTCGAGGAAGAGGTAAAAGCGGTCAAGGCGCCGACCGCCGCCTCGCCGCTCGCGGCGCGAATGCGACCGCGCACGATCGACGAGTTCGTCGGACAGCAGCACATCCTCGCGCCAGGGAAATTGCTCCGACGCGCGATCGAGGCGGACCGTCTCCCGTCCGTCATTCTTTCCGGCCCGCCCGGCACGGGAAAGACGACGCTGGCGCAGATCATCGCCGGCATGACGGGCGCGAAATTCGAACGCCTCAGCGGCGTGGAAAGCAACGTGGCCGAAATGCGCAAAGTGGTCGCCGCAGCCGCGAACCGCATCCGGACTTCGGGACAGAAGACGATCCTCTTCGTGGATGAGATTCACCATTTCAATAAGGCGCAGCAGGACATCCTCCTGCCCGATGTGGAGAGCGGAAACCTCCGCCTGATCGGGGCCACGACCTACAACCCATTCTTCTACGTGAACAGCGCGCTCGTTTCGCGTTCGCAGGTTTTCCAACTCGAGTCACTCAAGGTTGAGCAGCTCGAAGAATTGATCGATCGCGCGCTCGCGGATGAAGAGCGCGGGCTCGGCAAATACAACGTGCGAATCGACCCCGAGGCGCGTCGGCATCTCGCAAAGATGAGCGACGGCGATGCCCGAAAATGCCTGAACGCGCTTGAGATCGGCGTCCTCACCACCGCGCCCGACAGCAAGGGCGTGATCCAGTTCACGGTCGAGTCGGCTGAGCAAAGCATTCAGCAAAAGGCGATCGTCTATGACCGCGCGGGCGATGCGCATTACGACACGATCAGCGCCTTCATCAAAAGCATGCGCGCCTCCGATGAGAAGGGCGCGATCTACTGGCTGGCCAAGATGCTGCACGCGGGCGAGGACTTCCGCTTCATCGCGCGACGGATCGTTATTTTCGCGAGCGAAGACGTCGGCCTGGCCGATGTGAATGCGCTCCCGCTCGCCATCGCGACGCAGCAGGCGGTGGAGTTTGTCGGCATGCCGGAGGCGAAGATTCCCCTCGCCCACGCCGTCTGTTACATGAGCCGCGCGCGGAAAAGCCGCGAGAGTTACGACTTGTTAGGCGCAGCCGCGGAGGAAATCGAGAACGAACAAACCGAGCGGGTGCCGGAGCGCTTGAAGAACAAACACTTCCCGGTGAATCCGGAAAAGTAACTAACGGGCGTCGTGCGGCGGCGCATTGAAAAGTGCGTCGAGATCGGCGCGTTGGAACAGCCGCCCATCAAGCACGACCGCGCGGATGCGTTGCGTATGCCTGATGTCGCGCAGTGGATTGTCATCAAGCAGCAGCATATCAGCGCGCTTGCCCACGGCGATCGACCCGCGGCTTTCGCTCAGACCGAGAAATTCCGCCGGCCAAATGGTGGCGGCACGGAGGGCATCGGCCGGGCTCAGGCCGGAGTCGACGAGCAATTCGAGTTCTTTGTGCAGAGACCAACCAGGATAGTTGAGCGGCATCGGCGTATCTGTTCCTGCAAGCACACGGACTCCGGCTTTGTGCAAAGTCTTGACGATATCGCGTGAGACCTCCCACCGCCGCGCCGCCAACGGGGCATCGTCAGATAGGGATTGCTCCAAAATTCGCTTCCATCGCGTCTGTTCGTCTTCACGGAGATGACGCCAACGTGGATCTTCGCGAAATTCCTTCCGTGCACCGCGTGCCTCGAAGTAAGGCAGAACGAGCGTGGGCACCTGCGTCTGACTTGTACTGGCAAGCGCCTTCGCTGCCCCATCGCAGGCTCCTTGATTAAAGTTCTCGAGAACCTCGCTCTCCTGCGCATCGCGAAGTTCCACCCCGCGCGCGCCATCTAATCCTTCGCGACTAGCCAGGAATCCTTTCTCCCTCGAAGAGCAGGCCTCGTAAACCTGCGTGAGATGTTCGTTGCTTCGTTGCCCGGCACGCGCAGCAGCGAGCACGCTCAGTCCGGCCGGAATGTGCCCGCACACAGGCATTCCTTGCCCCTGCGCTTCTGCAAGAATCCAACGCCACGGCGCCGGGCTCAGATTCGAAAACACTTTGATGAAATCCGCGCCGGCGGCGTGCGCCGCCACGACGTCTCGACGCACCGCGTCTGC
>JBKJKL010000117.1:0-3510 GCA_046597485.1 Chthoniobacterales bacterium | reverse complement strand
GTTCAACGAGACATGAACGACGTCGCGGCCGCCGTTCACGCAACTTCACCGGCGGCGGCGAAGATCGCCCTCTTCCGGTCCCTCTTTCGAGGCCGAGAAGACGTCGACCCGCGTCGGTTTGAGAGCCGAAAGACGGGCAAATCGGGATACGCGCCGGCTTGCGCTAACGAGTGGGTCCGAGGGATCTGCGAGACGCCGCGGATAAAATGCGCGGTGTGTCCGCATCGTCGATTTCTCCCGGTTACCGACGACGCCATTCGTTGGCATCTCTCCGGACGCGATGGCGAGAATCAACCATTCGTCGTGGGTGTCTATCCGTTGCTGCTTGACGAGACGTGCTACTTCCTGGCTGTCGATTTCGACAAGACCGGTTGGCAGACCGATACGTTAATGGCCAACTTGGGGGACGCCCACGAAAAGCCGCCAGTCGGGTTCGCTGAAGAGTCGCAGACGACTTAGAATCCTGAGTCGACTGACTGGAGTGTGCCGATGAGAATCAACAGCAAGCCGCCTCGCGAAGTGCCGATGAAGACGCAGGTCGACTTCAACAACGCATCGCGTGACGCGGGATTGTTCACACCGACTGTCCTGGCCATCGAGACCTCCGAGCAGCACCAGGCGCTGCTCAGGATGTTGAATGACGCTGTGCGGCCGTACGCCGTCTGTGTGCTGCGGGTGAAGTAGATCCACGCGCGCAAGATTAAGCGCTAACTATTTCCGCCGGTACGCCGTGGCCAGTGAATCCGCGTACTCGTTCCAGCGATTCCCCGCGTGTGCCTTGATCCACTTCAACTCCAGGCCGCCGTGGTCGTAGTAGAGGCGAAACAATTCCTGAACGAGATCGAGGTTCTTGATCTCGCCGGCCTTCTTGTCCTTCTTCTTCCAGCCGCGGGCTTCCCAGTCCTTCGCCCAGATGGTGATCGACTTCACGCAGAGATCGCTATCGGTGTGAATCGTGGCGCGCTGATCGCTCGGCACCATCCGGCATCCAGCGATGAGCGCCGATAACTCCATCCGGTTGTTTGTCGTGTGGGGCTCGTGGCCGTGCCCTTCATTCACGATCTCGCCGCCGACGACGTAGACCGCGCCCCAGCCGCCGGGGCCGGGGTTCGGTTCCGCGGCGCCGTCGGTGAACACGCCGTCGGCCGGCCCAGCCGTGTACTTCTCGAGCACTTCGGACGTCGTGAGGTTCTCCTCGCGCGTGTCCGACGGTGACGCGGCATTTTTGCAGCGCGCACAGGTCCTGGGCGTCCAGCCGGGGTACTTGGCGAGCGCCGCCGGGCTGACGTTGAATTCGTTGTGGCACTGCTGGCAGATGAATGGCACGCGTGAAAACTCCGGAAACTGTCTATTTGATGGCGAGCACTTGCAGATTGCCGTCCGTGTTCTCAAGAACGAGATACGGCGACTTCGAAATGGCCGCGAGCATTTCTGACGAAATATTGCGGCCGTCGACCAGGGCATGAGTCACGCCGATGCTCTTGAGATAGGCGATCGATGACTCACTTGGAAAATCCTTCACGCCTTGAAAGTGCGTGAACATCACCGTCGGCATGTAGCCCGAGTAGCCGTTCATCATCGGTTTGAAGTGCGCCGTTGACTGCAGCATGTAGCGGGCGTTCTGGTTGAGCTCGCCGTTTGGCGGATAGAACGGAAAGACGACGATCGCTTTGACGTCCGGGCGATCGAGCGTCTTGAAGATGGGCGGGACGGTCGTGAACTCCTGGCATGTCTTATTGTCGCGTGTGCCGCAGTAGCCGATCGGCGCGCGCCAGGCTTCCACGTTGACGGCAATGAATGCCACGACACCCAGCGTAAGCGCGGCTTTTCTCGGCAACTTCAGCGCGAGCCAGGCCAGGCCAAATCCCGAGAGAATCGCGATCGCCACCAACGCCATCTGGCCGAATCGCGCGGCGCCGCGGATGGCCTGGAGCAACGGAAACACCTTGTAGAGAAACGGATAGAGCGGGAACGCCGGACCGAACGACAGCGCGAACGACACGACGCCAAACGCGAGCGCCATGCGCGCGCGTGTCCTTGATGGCCGTGAGCGACAGCAGCGAGACCAGCGTCAGCGCGATCGCTGCGAACCCCGGAAAGAGATAATCCGCCGTCGCGTAGCCTTTGCTCCACCCGAGCGTTTCCATGTGGAGCGTGCCGGCCGACGCCAGGTAGTTGTTCCAGGACGCTGAGTAGCGTGCCACTTCGCGGATGTCGCGCGTGAAATGCTCCTGCTCCAGGCTGGCGTGATAGTAGGGCAGCAGGAATGGCGTGAGCAGCAGCACCGCGACCACCGCCGCCAGCAACGCATATTTGATGAACGCCGCGCGATTCGCTCTCAGCCAGTCGGCGGGTCGAACGGCGACGGCCGCGATCGCGGCAATCGCAATGAACACGAGGAAATACATCGACGTCAGCGCTTCGAGCACGAACCAGCCGGCGAACCCGAGCGCGGCCTTCATGCGAGGCCGCGCCAGCAGCTCGTCGAGCGCGAGCAGCATGAACGGGAAGAACTCGAGATGCATTGCCTGTATGTGCACGAGACGCGAAAGCGTGCTCGCATTGAACGCGATCAGGCTCCCGCTCACAATCGCCGCGAGCCAGTTTCCGGTCCATCGATGCATAACGATGGCCATGGCCCAGCCGGTGAGCGCGAGGCCAACGATGAGAATGATGTTGAAGGCGGCGACCGGTGAGACGCCGGCCCAGTAGAGCGGCATCGCCATGACGCCCTGAACGAAGAGATGTTCGGAAAACGCGAGCGTGTGCTTCTCAGGATAGAAAATGTTCGCGTCGAAGAGGTGCACCGGATCGTGCACGACCTGGTGCGCCACCCACGCCATGGTCCACTCGTTGAGCTGCGTGTCCATGTTGTCGTTGCGCGAGTAGCGCCCCGGCGCCGACGCAAGCGGCCACGTATGCGCGATCGCGAGCACCGCGAAGAGCACGAGCGCCAGCCACTTCTGTCTACTGGCCGACATATTTATAGAGCGTGAAATTCGGGCCGGGCCGCGTGACCTGGTCGAAACCCGCGAAGGGGATAAAGAACGCGTCCTGCATGTCGTAGATGCCCGCTCGATCGAGCTTCAGGGCCGCGAACGTCGACACGGGCCGATAGCCCTCTGTGAGCCAGACCTTGATCTGGTCCTGCGTCGTGTTGGGCAGCGGTGATTCCTGCAGGAGGATGTAGTGCGGATTTCCGATAGCGGGACGTCGCACGAGCGCGCCTGTCTGCCGTGACTCGGTCATGAAGATCCGCTGCCGGCCGTCCCACACCCACGGGTTGAATCGCCCGCGTGTGAACTGCACATAGCCATAGCCCGATCCGCTCTGCGCGATCGACGCGCCCGCCGGGATGTTCGCGTCGAACCAGCGCGCGACGACGACGCGGTTGTCGGTGCGGGCCGCCAGCTGGTCGAAATGGAAGACGCTGAGTGCGGAAGGCAGGATCACGAGGAGGGCGAGTGCACATGCGCCGACGGTCTGGTCCCGCGGCGCTAAAGCTCCGCG
>JBKJKL010000260.1:0-6438 GCA_046597485.1 Chthoniobacterales bacterium | reverse complement strand
GTGAAGTCCCGTCCACCCCCTGGCCGATTCGGTTCTCCACGCTCGTCAGCATGTCGACGGCGAAGATGCCGGCGTCGCCCTGCATCTTGCGCGAAACAACGCTCGTCGTCGCGATTCTTGGCACGCTGAAAGCGACAACCTTGTTGTCGCCCGCGAGGTAGATGCGGCCGCGCGCGGCGATGCCGGTGTTGAAGCTGCGCATCCCGCTGAAGGTATCACTCGCACCGCCACCGCCGAAGATGGTTGCGCCGGTGTCGCCGTTGTAACCGAAGAGACGCGCACCCGCGACAGTGCCAAACGCCCAGACGATCGGGCTGGTGTTCGCGTTCACCGCAGTGACGAAGGGCGAGGTGCGGTTGGCCGACGCGACGCTCCAGCCGGTCGCGATCGCGGGCGGGGCGGCGTTGGTAATCTTAAATGCGGTCAGCGTGCCGCTCGTCGGGCGCAGCGCAACATAGGTCTGCGCACCGCTGCGATAGGCGGCTGGCGCGTTGATGACCGTCGCACTGGAAACGCTGGCCTGCGTGATCGGTGCGCCAACGCCGCCGAGATTGTTTCGGTTCAAGAGGTAGGCGTTGCGGTCCTTGCCCGTCTGCACAACGAGCGCGGACGGATTCGCCCCCGGCACATCCACCAGGATCGGGCCGGAGCCGCCCAGATCGGTGTCGCTAGTGTCGAGCGAGGCCCAGTTGGTCGGAGCCCAATAGTCGCTCGCGTTGCCGCTGAAGGTGTTGGCCGCGCCGAGCTTGATGACCGCTTCGCTGCCCGCCCAAGTGGTGCCGCCCGGGCCGTTACCGGTGGTGACAAAAAGCGAAGTGCCGTCGCTTGCCACACCACCCGGGCCCCAGACGCCGGAACGCGTCGCGGTCGTCGCCCACGAGGTCACGCTCGCGGGATTATTGATCTGCACTCCGACGAGGCGCCCGCGGTAGGTGCCGCAATCGCCGAAGCGTCCGCCATACGGGACGTAGAGCGTATTGCCGATGAGGCCGAGCGCGGCGCGCTGGCTTTGCACGGAGGAATCGAAGCCCGGGACCGCGCTCTGCACATCCACCGGCCAGCCGGAGTTGATCGCGCCGGTATCGACGTTCAACGAATAAATCATGTGCCGAAAAACGCCGGCGCTCGGTGTCGTCTCGGCATCGAGAAAAAGGGCGCGCGTCGCGACATCGATCACCGGCGTGCTCGTGATGCCGATCGGAGAGATGTTGCCGCAAGGCAGGCCGGAGCTGATCGGCGTGGCCACGGTGCGCTGCCAGATGACGGCGCCGGTGATGGCGTCGAGCGCGTAGACGTTGTTCGACTCCGTCACCACGATGACTTTTGCTCGGTTGTCCGGGCCGCCTTCCACATAAAGCGGCTGCGCGTAAACGTTGCCGACGATCGTGCCGTTAAAATTCGTGTCGCGCTTCAGGTTGGCGGCGTTCGCGGTCGTGAATGCGGGATCGACGAAGAGGCCGTCGCGCGACGGGTTATTATGATGCTGGGTGACGTTGACCGCCGGCGCGGCGAAGGCGGCACTGGCCGCAAGAACGAGAAAGATGGCGAATTTCACGAACTAGTAGTTTCGCTTTTAATCTCCGCGGCGGCAATTGCTTCGAAGTAATAATCTTCCAACCGTCGCACGTTGGCCTGTTGCTCGAATTTCTCCGCGACTGCCGCCGCGCCGGCTGCGGCCAGGGCGTGCAGCTTCTCCGGGGCGTGCACAAATTCGAGCAGCTTGGCCGCGAGCATCGCGTGATCGCGTTCGGCCACGAGGACGCCGCTCACGTTATCGTCGATCGCTTCCGGGATGCCGCCGTGCGTGGTCGCGAAGACCGGCAGTCCGGTGGCCATCGCCTCCAGCATCGAGTTCGGGACGCCTTCCTGGTTTCCGTCCGCGGCGGTTTCGCTCGGGTGTAGGAAAAGGTCCGAGCGATAAAAAAGCGCACGCAGATCCGCCTGCGACATGAAGCCCGGAAACGTCACGCGATCAGCGAGGCCGAGATCGCGCGCGAACTCGCGCATCGGCTCGAGCAGCGGCCCCTCACCCGCGATCGTGAAGTGTGATGCGGGATAACGCGCGCAGAATTCGGCAAAGGCACGCAGGCTGGTGCGAAGGCCTTTTTTCTCGACCAAGCGGCAGGCTTGGACGAAGCGCCACGCGCCTTCCGGCGGCCAGGTCCGTTCCTGAAACGGCATCTCGGCGAGCGGAATCCCCGTGCGATGGAGGCGGATCTTCCCGTCGTCGCAGCCCAGACGGACGAGTGCTTTTTTGAGCGACTCGGAGCGGACGAGAACGAGCCGGACCGCGCGCAGCATCTGCCTTGTCGCAGTGCGATAGGCGGGCTTTTCAAGATCAACCATCACGTCGGCGCCGTGGAAAGAAACGACGCTCGGCCCAGGCCATTGCGCGATGAGCGGCCGGAGATGAACCGCGATGTGGCCGAAGTAAACGTGCAGAAGGCGCGCCTCCGATTCCTGGAGAACGCGGAGCAGCGCGCTGGTCTCGCCCGCGGAGATGTGCCACGGCAGATCGCGCAGCTGCCGATACCAGATCCGCCGTAGCCAATGCGTGGCCGGTTTCGGCACCAGCCGGAGATCGGGAAACGGATAGCGCGCGGCTTCCTCACGCTTCTGCGCGATGACCACCGGCCGCACGCGCTGGAGCGCAGTGATCTGCCGGTAGATGTGGAGCATCTCCGGCTTCAGGAACGTCGCGCAATAGGCAGCGACGACCGGTCTCTCGTCGGCCGGTTTCAGGCGCGGCAAGGCGCGGGGCGCGCGATTACCAGGCGAACCCGAAGAGGATCAGGCCGGTGATGCGCGAGGGGTTGGAAGGATCCCAGGTGACGGTGTCCTGCGGCGCGCCATAATACTTGCGCGGGGCGCCCGGGTTAACCATCTGGACGGGGTTGCCACCCTTGGCTGCGCGTGGGAAGGCGCCCAGCTCGCCGCGCCGCACCGGAGGAATCGGCGGTTGGCGTTGCTGCTGCATTCGCTGGTCACGCGAAGCAGTCGGCACGCTGAAGCTTTGGGTCTGCGCGCCGGCGGTGGCGAGACCGGCCACCGTGGCGAAAAAGGCGACGAGAAGAAATTTTTTCATAGGCGAGGCGGGATCGAAAGCAGGCGACGCTAGTTCTTGCCGCCCGAAACGCTCGGGCGCAGTCTTACGCGGCGATGGACTACCTTGAAAAGGCGAAACGCGTTCTCGATTGCGAAATCTTCGAACTGCAACGCCTGCGCGAGCGGCTCGATGACCGGCTGACCCACGCGGTGGAGCTGATTAAAGCCGCGGTCGAGGCGCGGGGCAAAGTGGTCGTGCTCGGGGTGGGTAAGTCGGGCCACATCGGGGCGAAGATCGCCGCCACCCTCACCAGCACCGGCTCGCCGGCGGTCGTTTTGGATTCCCTGAACGCGATGCATGGCGACCTCGGGATGGTCGCGGACGGCGACGTCGTCCTCGCCTTGAGCGCGAGCGGCGAGACGGAGGAATTGCTCCGCATCCTGCCGGCGCTCGGGCGCTTCGACGTCAAGATTATCGCGATGTGCGGCGCGGCAGATTCGACCCTGGCGCAAAATTGTAACGTCCTGCTCGACGTGAATATCGAACAGGAAGCTTGCCCGTTGAACCTCGCCCCGACCTCGAGCACGACCGTGATGCTCGTCCTCGGCGACGCGCTCGCGATGGTCCTGCTCGAGGCGCGCGGTTTTCAGAAGGAAGACTTCGCGCGCTTCCATCCTGGTGGAATGATCGGCCGCAGCCTGCTCATGCGCGTCCACCAAATCATGCGGCCGCGCGCCGCGCTCGCCGTGGTCCGGCAGGATGCTCCGGTCCGCACCGCGCTCAAGGAGATGACCGACCGCCGCACCGGTGCCGCCGTGATCGCGGATGACAACGGGCAACTCGTAGGCGTTTTCACGCACGGCGATTTCGTGCGGCACTACCAGACCGATCCGCGCGTGGGCGAACGCCTCGTGGCCGACTTGATGACGCTGAACCCCGTGACTGTGCAGCAGGACAAACTAGCGGTCGAAGTTCTCAATCTCCTCGAGCGCCACCGCATCGACGACCTCGTGGTGGTCGACGAGGCGCATGTTCCAGTCGGGATCGTCGATTCGCAGGACCTGACGAAGCTCAAGTTGCTCTAAAGCGCGGACGATTGTAGAACTGGCGCTCTCTCAACAAGGATCCCTCATGGCAGCAGCGAACGACCTCAGAAAAGGACAGGCAATCAAGTATAACGGGAACGTCGCGATCGTCCTCGACGTGCAGCATCGCACCCCGGGCAACCTGCGCGCCTTTGTCCAGGCAATCATCCGTTACATCAACACCGGCAAGAGCGCGGACGTGCGCTTTGGCTCGACCGATAAGATCGAGCTCGTCGATGTGAACCGGACGACGCTCGAGTTTTCCTACAAGGACGGCACCGGCTACCACTTCATGGATCCGCAGAGCTACGAGACCGTTACCTTGCAGGAGAGCCTGCTCGGCGAAGCGAAGGATTACCTCGTGGAAAACCTGCCGGTCGAAGTGCTCTATACCGAGGGCAAGGCGGTTCAGGTAGATCTGCCGTCCTCGGTCCACCTGAAGGTGATCGAGAGCGCGGAAGGGCTGCGCGGCGACACCGCCTCGAACGTGACCAAGCCTGCTCTTCTTGAGACTGGCAAAACGGTCAACGTTCCGCTCTTCATCAAAGAAGGCGAACTGATCAAGATCGACACCCGCACCGGTAACTACATGGGCCGCGCCTAGCAGTCCGGCCGCGGTCGAAGATCATCGCGTCGAGAGATGGAACATCGAACCCACCGCGGCAGTGTCCGACGCCGCAGCAGCAGCGGCGGATCACGCGAGCCTACCGGCCGCGTGAAGGTTGCGCCTTACGTCGTCCCGACTCGTCGGCCGCCCCCGGGAGGGAAGATTCCCTCCGGCATGACGGTGCCGACCCGCTGGGTGAAGTTCGTCGTCGCGCTTCTTCTCCTCGCTCCCTGCGCGATCCTTACTCAAACTTTCTTCACCGTCTTCACCCGCGCCACCGTCACGCAGCAACTTTGGGCGGGTGAGGAGTTTTGGTTCTTCTCGTTAGGCGTCGTCCTCTGGCTGATCGCTTTCTTCGGCCTGCCGCGGCCACTGCTCGTTTACGTCTTCGGCCACGAGCTGACGCACGCGCTTTGGGTTTGGCTGATGGGCGGCCGCGTCAGCCAGTTCAAGGTCGGTCGCAGCGGCGGCCACATCATCACCGACCGGAACAATTTCTGGATCGCGCTCGCGCCCTATTTCTTCCCGCTCTACAGCATCCTAGTCATCGCTCTCTACGGCGGGCTCAGCCTGGCCATGCCGATGGCGCAGTATGGCCGCCTCCTTTACGCGCTCATCGGCGTGACCTGGGCGTTCCATTTCACCTTCACCTGCTGGATGATCCCGAAGAGCCAGACCGACCTGACCGATCACGGCACCGTCTTCTCGCTCGTCGTCATCTATTTGATGAATCTGCTCATCCTCAGCGTGCTGCTCATCCTGGCCTCGCGGCAGATCACCTTTGTCAGCTTCGCCGCGGAGATTGGTGAAAACATCTCCGGCTTCCTGCGCTTCCTCGGCACCGTGCAGGACCAGTTCATCCGCGGGTATCACCCCCCGCGCTAGAGCGGTTTTTAAAAATGTCGTAGCCGGTCCGTTGGCGGCGTCTCGGGTAGGGTGGGCGTCCCGCCCGCCGGGTTCGGCGTCTCGCCGAAACGAACTTTCTTTTTCCACCAGAGGCCGCGAAGCAGGATGCATCGCGCGGCGGGCGAGACGCCCACCCTGACCCGAGACAAAAAACGGCCCAGCGCCTACCAGGCGCCCTGCGTTTCCTTTTGCAACCGCTTCAAGCGGCTCCCCAGGCTGACCTTCGCGGCCGAGCTCATCCGGTCGATGAAGAGGATGCCGTTTAGGTGATCCACCTCGTGCTGGAGGGCGCGCGCGAGCAGGCCGGTCGCTTCGATCTCCAGCTTCTTGCCGTCGAGCGTCTCGGCCGTCGCGCGGACGGACTCTGAACGGACAATGTCGCCGTTGATCTCCGGAAAACTGAGACACCCTTCCGGCCCGAGGACCAGCTCCTCGCCCAGCGTCAGCTCCGGGTTGAGCAGGACGAGCGGCATTGATTTCTCCGGGTCGAGTTCCTGGCCGTTGATCTTCAAGGTGCTCGGCCGGTCCTCCACGCCCGCGACATCCAGGACAGTGAGCTGGAGCGCCTCGCCGATCTGCTGCGCGGCCAGTCCCACGCCGTTCGCCGCATTCATCGTCTCGAGCATGTCGGCCGCGAGCTGCCGGATGTGCTGATCGACCTGCGCGATCCGCTTGCCTTTCGCGCGCAGGACCGGGTCGCCGTATTTCACAATCCGCCGCATCATTTGCCGCCCCGGGTAAAGGCCGGAAGATTCTTCACCCCGGCCAGCTTCAACGCGTCCATCACCTTGATG
>JBKJKL010000246.1:0-6201 GCA_046597485.1 Chthoniobacterales bacterium | reverse complement strand
CCCATTTGCGCATCGCTCTTGAAAAAACGATATTTTCACCACGCGGTCAATACGATCGGGCGAGCGACTTTTCTTCAAGTCGCTCGACCGATCGTATTGACATTTTTAGCGTGCCTTCAGGCATCCTCCGCCGGCGCAGTTGGTCTTGCCGCGGATCACGATGAGGGGGTGCTCACGCAGGCAAACAGGAGATTGGACGAGGATGAGGAGGGCGACTCAAAATCCAAGGATTACTTATCGCTCAAAGCTGAATTCAGTTCGGGGTATCGTTCTAATTTATTCGAGGTGAATACCCGCCAGGAACCTCCTGTTGGAGCCTGGTTTGAGAATGTTTCACTAGAGGCAAGTGCCCCCCTGAAATTCTTGCCAAGCGGCTTTTCCATCGGCTTGGATTCATTTTGGAAAAGATATCTGTCGCAGAACGATGGCGATGAATATCGGGCAAAACCCACTCTGGAATGGGAAGGAGGGGTATCCCAGACAATGGTGTTGTTGGAGGGATATGCGGGGCGCTTCCGCCACCCAGTGTTCTTCGAATCCGAACGGGTGTTTCCCAAATCACAAGAAGGTTGGTTTGGGGGATGGCAATTTTCCACGACGTCCAAAATATCCGAGAGCGTTAAGCTGACTGCGGAAGGTTCTGCAGAATTTCAGTCGTTTGACAAAATTCGACAGGATAACCTTCAGAATAACTTAAATGCAGCCATTGCCTGGAACCACGGAGGAGCTATTAGCTTAAGCCTGGGTCTCGACTTCCACAGTTCGCACTATGCACAACGTCCACCGGAAGACGAAGAGTCGAATAATCCAGCTCGGCTCGACGTGGTCAATGCTCGCGCGCAGGGTCGTGCGAAAGCTGTTTTATACGGAAACTGGAGTCTGGCAAGCGAGCTTTCCATCGGCCCCGACCTCGACTTTACTAATGGTTATTACGATGCGGCAGTAGCTGCGGGTTCTCTTGAACTTCACTATCGGAGCGATAAGTGGGAGATTAAATTAGCCGGAGAGCCCGAACTCAGGTGCTTCAGGCGGCGCCCAGCCAATCTTCAGCAGCCGAAAAGGCGTCTGACTTCTACTGAGTATGTATTGGAGCTCGGGGTAGAATACCACCTGACGAAAAGTCTGAAATTATTCTGTGCTGACACAATGAAGGTCGTGGTGAGTAATTCCAATCAAGGACAGGCGGATGCGACCCTTAATGGTTTCCATGACAACTCGGCTTCCGTAGGAATGCGGGTTTCTTTTTGAAGCAACTGAAACCGGCTCTGACATTCCGACTGTGCAGCAGTCGTTAGGTCGAAAGAATCTGAGTACGACGACGGTCTAGACACTTATGGTCAGTCCGCTTGCTGTTGCCGGATGGTCAACACGAGTAAGATAGATCCCGCAGCGTTGGGTTGAGCTTGGGTGTTTGCCACAAGGCTCCGACTCCCCTCGCCTCCACTTCTTTACGCGGCGTCCTGGTTCGCCTGTTCCCAGAGCTCGGTCTGCAGGCGCGCCACCACGCCCATGAGCTGGCGATGGTGGGCCGGCTTGTCGATGATTGCCTCGATCGAGAGCTCGCCGAGCCGTTCGCGGTCTATTGGTGAGAGCGCGCCGGCGAAGACAATCACTTTTCCGCGGAAGCCGATCTCGCGCGCACTCACGATCAAGCCGTAGCCGTCGAGCTCCGGCATCTGCATATCGGTGATCAGGACGTCGAAACGGTCCGGATCGCGCGCGATAGCATCCAGGGCCTGCTGGCCATCGAGGCGCCACTCCACCCGGTAGCCGTAGAACTGCAGGCTCTCCGCGATGAGCTCAACCAGTTCGGCGTTGTCGTCCGCGCAGAAGATGCGCAGCGGCTGGCGGGCTTGAGTTTCTAGCATCACGAGGTCGCTCCGGGGAAAGGATGAGCCACTCCCTGGCCGTGGCGGGTCGGCGAGCAGGCGAGATTCTGGCTTCTTTTGATCATATACGGATTTTTACCGCTGGGCGCGTGGGCGACATGGATTTTTTTCTAAAGCAATGCGGAAAGTGGGGCCAGCGGCGGCCATTTTTCTTCGGAGGAAATGAGCGCTATTCGCCGGCCAAGGAATGGTGCTAGCGTGGACTCCGTGCCAATCTCCTGGGTGCCGATGCCATTCCTATGTCCTATTTCACGTCGCATCTCTCCCGGAGTTTGTGTGCCCTCGTCCTCCTCGGCCTGACCGCCTGCGGGCGCGATCGAGTCGTCCTTTTGGAACCGAAGGAGGACGATCTCCTCATGTTGAATGGCTGCGTCGTCTCAGCCTGCAATTACCTCGCGCTCGTGAAGACGAAGCACGAGCTGGAGCCGAATTTTTGGACGAAAATTCTGCTCGTTCGCTACGACGAACATCCGGCCGGTCACGCTTATTGCGTTTGGGAGACGGAGGGCACGATTTACGGTTACGATCGCAACTCCGGCGGTTTCCCGATTCCCGTTTACACGCGCGATCCGCGCGCGATCGCCATCGTGCTCGCCGAGGAGCTCTCGCGCATTATGAAAAAGCCGCTCTCCGTAAAGAGCGCCGAGTTCGTCGAGCCGACGGAGGCGAAGCTCTACAAATTCGGCGCGGCGACGGCGGAGGAATCTTCGGCGACTGACAAGTCGGGCCCGTTTCGGCCGCTCGCGCTCACGCTCGTGACGCAGCGGGCGCGCGGCTTCCATCGCTAGCGCCGGCGCCGCGGCGCGGCGACCGCGTCGTTAAAAGTCTGCCGCTCGTGGTGCGCGAGGTAGTCGTTGATCTCGGCGAGGAAGGTCACGGCGAAATCTTTTAGCTTCTGCTCGCCCACGCCGGGGATGCGTCGGAATTCGCCCGTCGTCGTCGGGTAAGCGCGCGCCATTTCGCGTAGCGTCGCATCCGAGAAAATGACGTAGGCCGGGACGTCGCGCTCATCCGCGATTTTGCGCCGCAAGGCGCGCAGCTGGTCGAAGAGGCCTTCGTCGGCCTCGATCGTGCCTGCGCGGTGGCCTTTCGCCTTCGCCGCGACGTCCGGCTGTTTCGTGAGCGTGATCGGCGTTCGCGCGCGCAGGGCTTCGAAGCCAGCACTCGTTAGGCTGAGCGTGGCAAACTTTCCCGGCGCCGCCTCCAACAGGCCCATGCGCAACAGTTCACGCCCGATCGCCTGCCACGTCTCGCGCGGCACATCGCTCCCGATCCCATAAGTCGAGAGGCTGTCGTGGCCCCGCTGGCGGACGGCTTCCGTCTTCCCACCGGTCAGCACCTCGACGATGTGATTCAGGCCAAAGGAGAAGCCGCTCTTCTGCTGCACGCGATGGACGCAGGAGAGGAACTTCTGCGCGTGGATCGTCCCGTCGAAGGTCTCGCGCGGCGAGAGGCAGTTGTCGCAGCCATTGCACGACTCGTTCGGCCGCTCCTCGCCGAAGTAGCGCAGGAGGACTGTGCGACGGCATTCGCGCGTCTCGGCGAAGTGGACCATCTGGCGCAGCTGCTCGTGCGCGAGGCGCTGCTCGTTTTCCGGTTTCTCCTCAATAAAGCGCGTCTGCTTCACCACGTCGGCCGCGCTGAAAAGGAGGACGCATTCGCTCGGCAGGCTGTCGCGCCCCGCGCGGCCCGTTTCCTGGTAGTAGCTCTCGAGATTCTTCGGCAGATCGTAGTGCAGAACGAAGCGGACGTTTGGTTTGTTGATCCCCATCCCGAACGCGATCGTCGCGGTCACGACGCGCACGTCGTCGCGCAGGAACATCTCCTGGTGCGCAGCGCGTTCGCGGCCTTCCAGCCCGGCATGGTACGGCTTCGCCGCGATGCCATCTTCTGCCAGACGGCGCGCGAGCATGTCAGCCGTCTTCCGACTCGCGCCGTAAACGATTCCGCTTTCCTCTGGCCGGGCGCGGAGGAAGGCGAGCAGTTGATCGTAGGGATCGCTCTTCGGCACCACGCGATAGGTCAGGTTCGGCCGGTCAAAGCTCGCGACGTAGGGACGCGCGGGCTGCAGTTGCAGCTGCTTCACGATGTCCTCGCGCACCCGCTCGGTTGCGGTCGCGGTCAGGGCCATCACCGGCACGCCGGGCAGATGTTCGCGCAGCTTCTTCAGCTCGCGGTATTCAGGTCGGAAATCGTGACCCCACTCGCTGATGCAATGCGCTTCGTCGATCGCGATCTGCGCCACGTTCAGGCTCAAGAGGCGCTCGAGGAACGTCGGCAACATCAGCCGCTCCGGCGCGATGTAGAGCAGCCGATACTGGTTCTGATGCACGCCGCGCAGACGGGCGCGCGACTCCTCCGCGCCGAGGCTCGAGTTTAGGAAAGTTGCGGCTACGCCGCTCGCACGGAGCGCGTCCACCTGGTCCTTCATGAGCGAGATGAGCGGCGAGACCACGATCGTGACGCCCTCGCGCAGCAAGGCCGGCAATTGAAAACAGAGCGACTTTCCGCCGCCCGTCGGCATGAGCGCGAAGACATCACGGCCGGCGAGCGCGTCGCGGATGATCTCTTCCTGCAAGGGCCGGAACTCGTCGTAGCCGAAGTGCTTTTTTAATGTGCCGATCAGGTCCACCGCGGAACACGTAGCCGCACCGCCGCACGCGGCATAGGCATTTCTCGAGCACCCGTCGAGCGCGTCGCGTGCGAGAAGCTCCCGGCCAGCAAAATCGATGAGCAAGAAGGTCGAGTGGCAAAGGAAGAACGCTTATTTTCTTTGCAGAGAGTACTGGCGGACTGGCGGAGGTTTGTTGATCATCGCCCGCCATGCCGTTCGTGACCGAGCCACTCTACGTCGCGAGCGTTCTCGCGCTCCTCGTCGCGTTGTCGGAGTGGCTCTGCCGGCGGCGTTACTTCCGCCACCTCGGTTCGGCGCTCGTCGTCATCCTCGCCGCCGCGGTTCTCGCGAACGTCGGCCTCCTGCCGTCGTCCCATAACGCACCGCCGCTTTACGACGGCATCTTCGGTTACATCGCGCCGCTCGCGATTTTCTTCCTCCTGCTCGATGTCCGGCTGCGCGATCTGCGCCGCGCCGGGATGCCGATGTTGCTCATGTTCGCGCTCGGGGCGGGTGCGACCATCGTCGGTGCGCTCGTCAGTTATTATCTTATCGCACCGCAAACCCAAGGCGTGGCCAGTGCGCCGGCTGTCGCCGGCATGTTCACCGGCACCTACATCGGGGGGAGTGTGAACCTGAACGCCGTCGCGCTGCAGTATGGCGTGACGAAAAACGGGACGCTCTTCGCGGCGATCAACGCGGTCGACAACATCATCACCACGATCTGGATCATCGCCACCATTGTGTTGCCGCCTTTCCTGCAACGGATTTTCCCGCGGAAGTTAACGACCGTTTCCGCCGTCGCGCAGACGCTCGAGCCTGTCGTGCTCGAGACGCGCGAATCGATCGACGTCCTCGGCCTCGCGCTGCTCCTCGCGCTCGGCACGGGCAGCTTCTTCATCGCCCAGGCGATCAGCCGCTATCTACCGGCCCTCCCCGCGATCCTTCTTCTTACCACCTTCGCGCTCATCCTCGCGCAGCTCGGTTTTATCCAAAAGCTGAAGGGCGCGAAGACGCTAGGCTATTTCTTCGTCCTGCTCTTCCTTGCGGTCATCGGTGCTTACTGCGACCTGCACGCGCTGATCTCGAACGGCGCGGTCGCGGTCGTCTTGCTGAAGTGGGTCACGGTGCTAGTCGGCCTGCACGCGCTCATCCTCTTCGTGGTGGGCGGCCTGCTCCGGCAAGATTGGGCGATCATCAGCGTGGCCTCAAACGCGAACATCGGCGGCGCAGCCAGCGCGGGCGTGCTGGCCACCGCGCTTGGCCGGGATGACCTGCGTCTCCCGGGCATCCTCGTCGGCTCGTTAGGCAACGCCATCGGCACCTACGCCGGCGTGCTCGTAGTCGAACTGCTTAAGTAGCGGCCGCGGGGTCGGCGCGCGCGCGACCCGTTCCAGACGGTCGCGGCGTCGTGCCTCGACTCGTCCGGAGCCTCTTTGGACCGCGCGACGCGCGAAAGGGGAACAGCCGCTCAGCGCTGCGGGGGAGGCGGCGGTTGGCCCGGTCCGCCTGGCCGCGGGGGATGCAATTCGTCCGGGGTCAGCTGGCCGTCGCTGTTGCGGTCCAGCTTGCGCAGCGACTCCGCGGCGCGCGCGATTTCGTCCGCGGAGATGATACCGTCGCGGTTCAAGTCGAGCGCCGCGATCACCGGGGGTGGCGGATGATGACCGCCGTCCGGTCCGCCGGGTTGTCCGCCGC
>JBKJKL010000241.1:0-5376 GCA_046597485.1 Chthoniobacterales bacterium | reverse complement strand
AGCCGCAATCGGACTTCGAGCCGTCGGAGAGAAAAATCTCATCCGCGGCGAGCTCGATCCCACGCGCGCGGTAATCGTGCTGCACGATCTTCTCGCGGATGAACTCGTAACCCTGCTCGTGCCCATAGCCGCGAAACGTCTCGCGATGCCCGAGTTCCTCGACCGCGCGGTGCATCGCCTCGACCGCCGCGCGCGGCAGCGGCTCGGTGACATCGCCCACCCCGCAGCGGATCAGATCCTCAGCGGCGGCGGAGTTGCCATCGACAAACTCCTTCACCCGCCGCGCGATCTCGGGGAAGAGATAGCCGGCCTGGAGTTTGAGGTAGTTCTCGTTAAGGAAAGCCAAAGCGAACGGCGGCTACTTGCCCGCTTCGTAACGCTTCGAGACCTCAGGCCAATTCACCGTGTTCCACCACGCCTTCAAGTAGTCGGGGCGACGGTTCTGGTAGTTGAGGTAATAGGCATGCTCCCAGACATCGACCCCGAGGACCGGCGTCTTTCCGCCGTGGTCCGGCATGAGCGGGTTGTCTTGGTTGGGCGTCGACATGATCACGAGCTTGCCGTCGCTGCCCTTCACCAGCCAAGCCCAGCCGCTGCCGAAACGGCCCGCGCCCGAGGCCGCTAGTTTTTCTTTGAATTCATCGAAGCTGCCGAAGGCCGCGTTGATGTCGTCGCCGAGTTTGCCGCTCGGATTGCCGCCGGCGTTCGGACCCATAATTTCCCAGAACATGGAGTGGTTGGCGTGCCCGCCGCCATTGTTGCGCACGACGGTGCGGATGTCTTCCGGGACGTCGTTCAGATTGCGAATCAGATCCTCGATCGACTTGTTCGCGAGCTCCGGCTTGTCCTTGAGCGCATTGTTCACATTCGTGACGTAAGCCTGGTGGTGCTTCGTGTGGTGAATCTCCATCGTCCGCGCGTCGATATGGGGCTCGAGCGCATCGTGGGCGTAGGGCAATTTCGGTAGTTCGTAAGCCATGTGCTTACGTTTCGGCGTGAAAGGCAGCGCGTCAACGCCGCAGCCGAACGGCCGCCCTAGCAGCGGAAGAAGCTCGGCTGGTGACCGAGGCCGCTCCGGTAGTTCGCGTAGGTCGCGAGCGCGAGGAGCGGGAAATTTTGCCGATACATGTCGTACTTGAGATAGAACACGCGCGGGAACCCAGTGCCGGTAACCTGCGGTTCTTCCCAGGAGCCGTCGCGCTTCTGCGTGTTGACCAGATAACGCAGGCCGCGCTGCACGCTGGCCCGGTCGAGGTCGCCACAGGCACAGATACCCATCAGCGCCCACGCGGTCTGCGAGGCGGTGCTTTCGCCTTTGCCCTTCAGCGTCGGGTCATCGTAGGAAGCGCAGGTTTCGCCCCAGCCTCCATCGGAATTCTGACAGCTCTCCAGCCAGTCTCTTCCGCGCAAGATCCAATCCTGAGACATGTCTTCCTTGATCGCGCGCAGGCCGCGCAGCACCTGCCAGGTGCCGTAGATGTAATTCACACCCCAGCGTCCATACCACGAGCCGTCGTCATCTTGCGTATCGATCAGGTAGCGAATCGCGCGGCGGACGCACGGCTGCTGCGCGTCAAAGCCGATGTAGCCGAACAGCTCGAGCGTGCGGGCGGTCAGGTCGCTGCAGGTCGGGTCGAGGATCGCGTTGTGATCGGCAAACGGCATGTCCTCGAGCCAGCGCTGCGTGATCTCCTTATCGAACGCCGCCCAGCCGCCATCGCGACATTGGAAGCTGAGTTGCCAATCAATCGCGCGATGGAAAAGCCGGTCCATCTGGTCCTGGTCCTTCGGCCGCGCGAGACGCAGGCCCATCAGGACCATCGCGGTATCGTCCGTGTCCGGGTAATAGACGTTATTGTACTCGAAGGCCCAGCCGCTCGCTTCCGGGTGCGAATTATTCTGCGCCCAATCACCGCGGATCCGCACTTCCTTGCTCACCACCCAGTCGGCCGCTTTCCGCATTGCGGGATGTTCCGCCGCGAGGCCGGATTCGCCGAGCGCGATCATATTGATCGCCGTATCCCAGACGGGCGAGAGACACGGTTGAATGCGAAAATCTTCCGGATCGTCGACGAAAAGCCCGCGAAAGTCCGCGGCCGCTTTCTGGTAGGCGGGATGCGTGGTCGGATAACCGAGGGCGCGCAGCGCGATCATCGCGTTCAGCATGGCGGGGAAAACCGCCGCGAGGCCGTCGCTCCCTTCGCCGATGCGTTCCAGCATCCAGCGCTCCGCTTCCTCGAGGGCGCGTTTCCGCATCGGCCGCCAGCCGAGGCGCGAGACGATCTTCAGGCCGTGATCCGCGCGCAGGAAGAAGTTCCGCCAATGGAAAAAGCGGCGATGGCGCGGGAGCGTGAAATCTTTCTGTTCCGTCCCGACCGGGTAGAGCTCGTGGAGTTGCTTTGCTTCCGGCAACTCGCGGGTCGGCTTGAAGTGATTGATGATCGCGAGCGGCACCAGCATGGCGCGGCTCCAGGATGACATCTTGTAGACGTGGAACGGCGCCCAGTCCGGGAAGAGGATCATCTCGACCGGGATCGATGGCAGATAATGCCAGGGGAACTGCCCGAGCAAAGCGAGGTAGAGCTTGCTGTAGGTGTTCATCCGCGGGATGCCGCCGAGGCGCAGGATGTTGGCGCGCGCCTCCTGCATGAACGGGAGGTCCGGGGAATGCCCGGACAGCTTAAGCGCGAAATAGGCTTTCACCGAGGCGTCCACCTCGCTCGCCCCGCCATAGTAAATGTTCCACCCGCCATCCGGCAGCTGCCGTTTCAAAATGTGACGAACGCAGCGCTGCTGGAGCGCCTCATCGACCTCGCCCAGCCAGTGCATGAAGAGCACATAATCCGAGCAGAGTGTGCTATCGACGATCAGCTCACCGCACCAGTGACCATCCTCATGCTGCTGGCGCAGGAGGTTCTCCTGCCCGCGAAGAATCGCATCCTGCAAATCGGAGCTCTGCGGCCGGTAAGCGGCCGGGGCGCTCGGTAAAGGAATGACTTTCGAAGTTGCCGTAGCCATCGCCGGACCGCAGTTAGATCGCAACTGCTTCTTCGGCGACTTCTGCCCGTTTGCCGGTGATGTGCCCGTTGCCCGAGCTCACCCCGTTGTAGGCCAGGATTTCGCTGCCGCGGCCCGTCGCCTCCGGACGGGCGCCGAAGTTAAACTTGATCGTCTTCCAAGTGTCGCCGGGCTTTGCGTTCAGACCCAGGCTGGCCGTCGGCTCGTAGCCGCAATGCGTCATGCAATTCTCGCAACGCGGATCACGCGCCACGCCGTCGACCACGCCATACTTGTTCCAGTCGACCTTCTCGAGCAGTTCCGCGTAGCTGCCGAAATGGCCGGTGCCGTTCGTGCCGGCGGCGTCGGTCATGAAATAGCAGGGCGCTTTCCAGCCAGCCATGTTGCGGGTCGGGATCGCCCAGGCCGAGCAGGTCAGGTCGCGCTTCCCGGCGAGAAACTCGAAGTAAACCGGCGTCCCGAAGAACGTGTAGCGGTTCATCCAATCCTCCATCTTGGCAAACTTCTGCACCGTCAGATCGCGAGTTAGGAAGAAATTCTCCGGCTGCAGATTGAGCCGCTTGATCATGTCCTGCTTGGCCGCGTCGTACTCGTAGCCCGGCGTGATGGTGTGCCCGTCGACGCCGAGGTCGGAAAGGAAATCAAAGAGCTGCTCGAGCTCCTCCATGTCGGTCTCCTTATAGACGGTGGTGTTCGTCGCCACCTGGTAACCGAGCATCTTGGCCATCTTGATCGCCAGGACGCATTCTTTGAAGACGCCTTCGCGCTCCACGATGATGTCGTGCGTCCGCTCAAGACCGTCGAGGTGCACGTTCCAATACATCCAATCGCTCGGCGGGATGGTCAGCTTCGTCGGATCCTTCGGGCCCTTCCGCACGTCGGCGGCGTCCTTCTCTGTGACCAAGCCGGCCGCGACCAACTCGCTGAGTTTTTCCTCAACAAAAGCGCCCCGGGTGCCGACCTGCGTCGCGAGCCATTCGCGCATCTTCTTCCGCATAAACATGGCGTTCGTGCAGACGTAAACGATCCGTTTCTGCTCGAGCAGGCCATCGATCAACGCCTCGATGTGCGGGTAGATCAGCGGCTCGCCGCCGCAGATGGAAACCATCGGTGCCTTGCACTCGACCGCTGCGCCCAGGCAATCCTCGAGGGACATCATGTCCTTGATCGAAGTCGAGTATTCGCGGATCCGGCCGCAACCGGTGCAGGTCAGATTGCAGGTGTGAAGGGGCTCAAGTTGCAGGACCGTCGCGAACTTCTGGGTGCCGCGCAGCTTGTGGCCGATGATGTACGCCGCGATCTTACTCGTCAGCGCGAGAGGGAATCTCATAAAGGCGGGGATAGTAACGACGACCGGTGGCCCCGTCAATGACCCGGGGCCTTTTTGGGCAACCGGCACTCCCTCGAAAAACGATGGCCAGATGCATGGGCAACACCTCGGAAACCGTCGTTGTGATGGGCGCTTCGCCCAAGCCAGATCGTTACGCCTATAAGGCGATGGAAATGCTGGCGCGCTTCGGCCACCGGGCCATTCCGGTCAATCCCGCGCTCGACGAAGTCCTCGGCGAAAAGTGCTACGGCCGCATCGCCGATGTCCCGGAGAAGATCGACACCGTCACGATGTATCTCGGCAAGCAGCGTTCCGATCCGCTGACTGACGAGATCATCGCCGCCAAGCCACGCCGCATTATCATGAACCCGGGCGCGGAGAACGACGCGCTCACAGAGAAGGCGGAAGCAGCCGGGATCGAAGTCGAGGAAGCCTGCACCTTGGTCCTGCTCCAGACCGGCGGGTTTTAGTTTTCGAAGCTGGCGCGAATGGCGCGCGGCGTGGCGCCGGTCGCAAACATCTTCAAGAGAATCGCACGCACTTCGCCGCGCGGGACCTTGACTTTCCGCTCGAGGACTTCCGAACCAGCCGAGCGCAAACGCGCGATCGTTCGCGCCCCGATTAACGCCGGGAGAACGGTCGCGAGCCGCGGACGCCACGGTGCGATCGCACACGAATATTCCATTCCGGCCCTCATCCCCTCCTCAGCTTGCGTCTGCCAGTGCTTCAGCAAAGGCGTGAGCGATTCCGCGTGATCGCGGATTTCCGCCGGCTCAAAGCCAAGCGCGCGAACTTCCTCCGCTGGCAGATAGCAACGGCCTGCCGCCAAGTCGCGGCCAAGATCGCGTAGGATATTGATCAGCTGCAGGCCCTTCCCGTATTCCACGCCTAACGAGACCATCTCGGCCGGCGTCTTCCTGCTGAAATCTGGCAGGCCCAGAAAACAGATCCGCGTCCAAAATTCGCCCACGCAGCCCGCGACCAGGTAGGTATAGCGATCAAGTTCCGCCGCGGTCGCGAGCGCGACG
>JBKJKL010000251.1:0-3077 GCA_046597485.1 Chthoniobacterales bacterium | reverse complement strand
GGCGCGAGAGGCCGTAGCCGTCGGTCAGGCTGTCGCCGAGCATGAGGATGGTGCGCACGCGAGAGAGTTCGCGTGCCGGCGCGGCTTCGGATTGCCACGGCCGGAAAAGAACGAGCGCACCAAGGAAGAGGAAAACGGCAGGACGGAAATGCATGCGGACCTCTTTCGACGGGTCCGAGGGCGACGGCCTTCACCGATTGTGCGCAAAAGTTGCGGCGGCTAACGAGTGCGTCTTACTTGTAGCTCCCGCCGCGCCGCAGAGGCGCGTCTTGTAACTTTAGAATCAGAGGAGAACTCACTATGGCGAACTACGGTATCAATGGCTTCGGACGCATCGGACGCAACGTCCTGCGCGCCATGTCGCAGCAGGATGTGGAGCGCGTCAAAGGCATCAACGATCTGACAGACACCGCCACCCTCGCCCACCTCCTGAAGTGGGACTCTGTGCACGGGAAATTCGACGGCGAGATCGGCCACGACGACCAGAACATCATCGTCCGCGGGCACAAGATCCGGATCATGAAAGAGCGCGACCCGGCTGCGCTCCCCTGGAAAGACCTCGGCGTCGACGTTGTGCTCGAGTCGACCGGCTTCTTTACCTCACGCGATAAAGCCGAACTGCACATCAGCAAGGGCGGCGCGAAACGGGTCCTGATCAGCGCCCCAGCGAAGAATCCCGATGCGACCATCTGTCTCGGGATCAACGACAACATCTACGACGCGAGCAAGCACACCGTCATCTCGAATGCGAGCTGCACCACGAACTGCCTCGCGCCGCTCGCCAAGGTGCTGCTCGAAAACTTCGGCATCGTGAACGGCTTCATGAGCACGATCCACAGCTATACAAACGACCAACGCATCCTCGATTTGCCGCATGAAGACCTGCGGCGCGCACGGGCCGCGGCCTTGAGCATCATCCCGTCGAGCACGGGTGCAGCGAAGGCGATCGGCGAAGTGCTCCCGGCCTTGAAAGGGAAGCTCAACGGCGGCGCCTTCCGCGTGCCGACGCCGGACGGATCGGTCACCGATTTTACCGTCATCCTCGAGAAGGAGACGACCGCGGAAGAGATCAACGCCGCCTTCAAGAAAGCGGCCGGCGACGCGAGCTACAAAGGCGTGCTGGAATACAGCGACGAGCCGCTCGTTTCGCAGGACATCGTGGGCAATCCGCACTCCTGCATTTTCGACAGCGGCCTGACCATGGCGCAGGGCAAATTTGTGAAGGTGGTCGGCTGGTACGACAACGAATGGGGCTACTCGAACCGTTGCGTGCAGATGCTTGAGATGCTCGGGAAGTAAACTCGTGCTCCTGCTCGTGATCGTGCTCGTAATCGACCGATGAAAGCTCTCTTCGACCACGAAAGACTCGACGTATACCGCGAGGCGATCTCGTTCTGCGCCTGGACTGGCGAGTATCTCGACAGCGTGTCTTCGAGAGTAGCCGCCAAGGATCAACTGGATCGCGCGTCCACGAGCATCGCGCTGAACATCGCGGAGGGTAACGGCAAATTCTCCTCGCGGGATCGAGCCCGGTTTCTCGAGATGGCGAGAGGGTCAGCGCTTGAGTGCGCGGCGTGCCTCGATGTTCTCGTCGCGCGTCGCATTACGGCTGCGGAACGGGTGATTGGAGCGAAGGAGCAACTCGCTCGAATTGTGCAAATGCTCGTCGGCTTACTGAAGCGGTTCTCGGAACGCGCGGACGTGATTCGCGAAGATGAAGGCGATTACGAGCACGATCACGGGCAGGAGCACGAGTAATGAAGCTCTCCCTTCGCGATCTCGACGTGCGCGGGAAGCGCGTCCTCGTCCGGGTGGACTTCAACGTCCCGACGGAAGAGCGCGATGGAAAGATCGCGATCACGGATGACACACGGGTGCGCGAGTCGCTCCCGACGATCAATTACCTGCGCGAGCAGGGCGCGAAGACAATCCTGCTGGCGCACTTCGGCCGCCCGAAAGGGAAGCCGGTCGCGAAGTATTCGCTCCGCCCGGTGGCGGATCATTTGCACACGCTGATCGATCACCCGGTCGCGTTCGCGCACGAGACGACGGGCCGAATTCCGGAGGAAATCATCGCCTCCATGCAGCCGGGCGATGTCACCTTGCTCGAGAACGTCCGCTATCAGGCCGAGGAAGAAGCGAACGACGCCGGCTTTGCCGAAAAGCTCGCGAAGCTGGGCGACATCTACGTGAACGACGCTTTCGGCGCGGCGCATCGTGCGCACGCCAGCACCGCGGGAATCACGAAGTTCGTCCCGCAATCCGCGATGGGCTTCCTGATGGAAAAGGAGCTGCAATATCTCGGCGGCGAGCTCGAGAAACCGGCCAAGCCGTTCCTCGTCATCATGGGCGGCTCGAAGGTCTCCGACAAAATCAACGTGATCAGAGCGCTGATGGAAAAGGCCGACACCATCCTGATCGGCGGCGCGATGGCGAACACCTTTTGGAAAGCGGAAGGCATCCCGGTCGGCGCGAGCCGCGTGGAAGCGGACAAGCTGGACCTCGCCCGCGAACTCCTCGCGCATGCGAAGACGAAGGGTGTGAAGTTTCTCCTCCCGATCGACGCGCTCGAGACCGACGAATTCAAGGCGGGCGCAAACAAACGGAACACCGGCCGCGTCGCCGACGGTCACGGGATCAGCGAAGGCTGGCAGGCGGTCGACATCGGCCACGCCACGATTGCGCTCTACGAGGACGAGATCGCGAAGGCGAAGACGATTCTTTGGAACGGACCGGTCGGCGTCTTTGAGATTCCTGATTTTGCCGACGGCACGATTGCGATCGCGGAAGCGCTCGCGAAGTCGAAAGCCACCACCATCATCGGCGGTGGCGACTCGGTGACCGCGGTGAAGCAGGCAGGTCTCGCGGAGAAGATGACTTTCATTTCCACGGGCGGCGGCGCGTCGCTCGAATTGATCGAGGGCAAGGAACTGCCCGGGATCGCTTCGTTAACGGACAAATAGGATGCAACCACGCAAGAAGATCGTCGCCGCGAATTGGAAGATGAACATGCTGCCGGCGGAGACGGCTTCCTTCGTTGACACGTTTCTCCGGGAAATCGGCGACGCCGCCGAGGT
>JBKJKL010000137.1:0-3237 GCA_046597485.1 Chthoniobacterales bacterium | reverse complement strand
GCCGTTTGCTCCTGCGCGATAAACTTCGCCCGGAAGCGATGGACCTCGTGGCGCGTCTCCGCCGCTACGGAATGCGCGTGGTCATGCTGACCGGCGACCGGGAGGTGACCGCGCAGTTGATCGGCCGCGAGGCCGCCGTCGATGACGTCCAGGCCGGGCTTTCGCCGGAGAAGAAGGTCGCAGCGGTGCAGGAATTGAAGAAGCTCGGCGGCAAAGTGGCGATGGTGGGCGACGGCGTAAACGACGCGCCTTGTCTCGCCGCGGCTGATGTGGGCGTGGCCATGGGCGCGCGCGGCTCCGACGCGGCCATGGAGCAGGCCGAGGTTATCTTGATGAAAGATCGGCTGGAAAACTTCGCCGTCGCCTATCGGCTGAGCCGGCGCGCGAAGGCGATCATTGGACAGAACATCACGATCGCGCTCGGCACCGTCATCGTGATGGCGCTGCTCGCGATCACGCGCGGCATCCCGCTTTCGCTCGGGGTGGTCGCTCACGAGGGCAGCACGGTGGTGGTCGTCCTGAACAGTCTTCGCCTTCTCTTCGTGCGGCTCGAGCGCTGAGCCGGAATTGCGGCGAGGCGGCATTCGCATTAACCTCCGCGCCTCATGCTAAGCGCGGGCATCGTCGGTTTACCAAACGTGGGGAAGTCCACGCTTTTCAACGCAGTCACTCGGACGCGCAAAGCGCAGGCCGCGAACTACCCGTTTTGCACGATCGATCCGAACCTCGGCGTGGTCACGGTGCCCGATCCGCGCCTCGACGCGCTCTCGAAACTTTCCAGTTCGCAGAAGCTCATCCCGGCGGCGATCGAGTTCGTCGACATCGCCGGCCTGGTTAAAGGAGCGAGCGCGGGCGAAGGGCTCGGCAACCAGTTCCTCAGCCACATCCGCGAGGTCCACGCCATCGTGCAGGTCGTGCGCTGTTTTGAGAGAGGCGATATTCATCACGTCAGCGGCTCGATCGACCCGGTGCGCGACATCGAGGTGGTCAACACCGAACTCGTCTTGGCCGATCTCGCTTCGCTCCAGAAACGGCACGATCGCCTGCAGAAAGAAGTGCGCGCCGGTTCGAAGACTGCGAAGGCAGAGAGCGCGGTGATCGATAAGCTGCTGCCTCATCTCGACTCCGGAAAACCGGCCATCACCGCGCCCTTGAGTGACGACGAGAAGATGACCGCGCGCGAGTTTTTCCTCCTCAGCTCGAAGCCAACCATCTTCGCCTGCAACGTGGCGGAGTCGGAACTCGCGACCGCCGCGCAGCAGCCGAACGTGCAAGCCGTTGAGGAATACGCGAAGAACCACTTCGGCAGCGAAGCAGTCGTGATTAGCGCCCAGATCGAGAGCGAACTGGTCGACCTGAGCGAAGCGGAGGCCCAGGAATATCTGCGCGATCTCGGGGTGGGCTCGAGCGGCGTGAGCGCGCTCATCCGCGCGGTTTATCACTTGTTAGGCCTGCGCACCTACCTGACCACAGGCGAGAAGGAAACACGCGCCTGGACGATTCACGCCGGCGACAAAGCCCCCGCGGCCGCGGGCGTGATTCATACCGATTTCGAGCGCGGCTTCATCGCCGCGGAAATCGTGCACTACGACGATTTGATCTCGTTAGGCTCGCACGCCAAGGCCCGCGAGGCGGGCAAGCTGCGCATCGAAGGCAAGGAATACGTCGTGAAAGACGGCGACGTCGTCGAGTTCCGCTTCAACGTCTGACGCGCTTCCCTACTCCGCGAGGTAGAGAATTCGTCCGCACTGCTCGCAGCTGACGAGCTCCTTGCCGTTCTTCACGTAGTGCGAGGTCTGGGTGGTCACTTTCATGTGGCAACCAGTGCAAACCTCGTGCTCGAGCGCGACGATGGCCGCGTTCCCTTTACTCGCGAAGAGACGCTCGTAACGGTCGAGCACATCCTCATCCACCTGGCTGGCGAGCTTGGCTCGTTCCTCCTGCAGGGCAGCCAGCTGCACCTCGAGCGCTTTTGCTTTTTCCTCGAGGTCGCTCAGCTGCCGCGCGACAGATTCGCGCGCACCTGCTGCCTTCGCTCCCTCGGTCGCGATTTCGCTCTTCAGCACGTCAGTCTGCTCCATGAGTTCGAGTTCTCTATCCTCGATCTCGCGGATCTCGCGCTCGTAGCGCTCGATCTCGTTTCCCATCGCGCGGAATTCCTCGTTCTTGCGCGTTTCATATTGCTGCGTCTTGAGCCGGTTGATGCTCTCGGTGCGCGTGCCGGCGTCCAGCTCCAGGCTCTTCCGGTGGACCTCGATCTCGCGCGACTTCGCCTTCAAAGCCTCGAGCGCGGCGGTCGCGGCGGTCACCTGTCCATCGAGCTGAGCGCGCTGCAACGGGACCGTCTTTGCCTCCGTCCGGATCTGCTTAATTTTCTGATCCCGGTTCTGGAGGATGAGGAGTTGTTCGAGTTCCGCTTGCACGAAGGGCCGAGATTATGGGCTCCGCTTCCGCCCGTCAACCGACCACACCAGATTCTCTCTTTTAGGGAACGAACCGCCCGGAACGCGCGCGCACGAGCGTGACATCGGCGCTGTTCAGCAGGCCATCGCGGTTCACGTCGAAGCGAAAGTTTGACCCGTCGACCGTCTGTCCGGTGCGGGCGCGCGTCTGCAGGACATCACCAGCGTTGATCGCGCCATCGCCGGACGTGTCGCCTAGCAGGATCGCCATCGGCACCAGCACATCACCAAACCGCGCGCCGTCATTCACGCTATTCAGTTTCACGGAAAGCGTCTGCGCATCGCTCACGTTGCTCAGATTCACGGTCACAACTGCGCCGCTAACCGACTGTGTGCCGGAAGCCTGGCCATCGGCACTGGTCACAGTCACACCGCTCACGCTGACGTTGTTCGCGAAGGTAATCAGCAACTGGTAATCGCTCCCGCCCACGCCTGCTCCGGCGCGGCATTCCACGGCCGCCGGACCAGTGACCGGCAACGGCAGGTCAAACGTCCCCGCGCTCCCCTGCGTCAACCGCGAGACCGCGCTGACGGCGACCGGCGCCATTGGCGCGACGCGCACATAGTAGACATCCTGTTCGCCGTTAAACGTCGCGCAGTAAACCAGGCTGCCGCCGGTGTTGTCCGAGACGATCGTCATGTAGTCGCCCATCTTATTTTGGTTCGGATAGCCGATCAGCGGATTGAAGGCCGGGCTGACCGCCATGTTCGGCGACCAAGTGTTCCCACCATCGAAGCTGTAGGCATAGAAGAGTTGCGAGTCGGTGTTGTTCGC
>JBKJKL010000080.1:0-2991 GCA_046597485.1 Chthoniobacterales bacterium | reverse complement strand
GTTTTGGTAGGTCCGCTTCCACCACTTCATGGTGTAGAGTTCGTTGACGAACGGGTAGGAATCGACGCCGCGGTAGTCGGGGCCGACAGTCGCGTCCGAATTCGCGTCCGCGTAATCGACCATCGAGGCCGCGATCGTTTTGACGTAGTCTTGGGCGGCCGCCATGCCGCCTTTACGAGTGGCGCCGAAGGTCGGCAGGTTCACGTTGATTTTCTGCGCGATGGCTTGAACGGCGGCATCGCCACCGGTCGTTACTTGGTCATTGAGTTGTAGCTTCGTCGCGCTCTGGCTGCCTTCGTCTCGGTAGCCGTAACCAAAAGGAACCAACGCCTGTTCCGAGTCGCCGGCCACGCGAGTCGCGACGTTCGGTCCGAGTTGATCGGGACTGGCGAGGGTCGGGGCCATTTGCTTAAGGGTCGACGTCGTCACCTGCAGCGCGCGGTTATTGATCAACAACTCTGAACCAGTGCTGCCGGGATCCGTCGTGGAGTTCGGGTTGAACAAGGTAAAGAGAGCAATCTCTGCCGGGCTGGACTTATAGCGCAGCGAAGCGGTGGACTGGTCCCGTGGCCGCTTGTTCGCGCCGGAGTCGTCGGTGTTGCCTGCCGTGCCGCCATCGACATAACCACCAAGGTCTTCCATCCAGAAGGTGTAGCGCTGGTAAGGGAGGTTATGATTTCCCGCGGTCGCAGTGTCGTTCGGATCCTTTACCTCCAACCATCGAGTGCTTGGCGGGCTGAGCCATGCAGCCATTTCCGGAAACGCCTTCAGGACGCGCGTTTTCGCGCGGTCAGTCTGGATGGCGGCGTTTGCGTCGCCCGGATTTGGATTTGCTGGTGGCGTCGGAGTGGTGACGGCGCGAGGTGCGCCGGCCTGCAGATCGATGTCTTTACCCAGAACTGGGGCCGCATCCGAAAATAGTGGGTAGTAATCGATCTTGTTAGCATTCCCGGGCTGCGGCTTAGCCAGATAGTAATAGGAAGGCGTGGCGGCGGGCGCTGCGGGCGGAACAGGAACGCCACTAATTGTTGTCCCATCGACCCGAACAACCAGGAAGGTGTCGTCGTTTGTCAGTGCTGGTGAACCGGGCGGCGCGGCGTTCAGAGCTTTCTTCGCCGCTTCGAGCGCATTCTGCGCGGCGAGCTCCGCTTGGTAGCGATCCAGAGTCGCGCGCGAGGTGCCGCGATCAAGCGAGGCATTCGTCAATAGAGCGACTGCGATGCCAGCTGCGAGGACGAGCATGATGAGCGTAATGACGAGGGCAAATCCGCGCGGGCGTGTGGCGGCGGTGAAAGGTTGGCCGGTCATAACTCGATCCGCGTGCGGAATTGGTAAGCGTTGGGTTTGATTAGGGTGCGGTAGATCGAGCTGTTGCCGGCCGGGTCCCAATCATTTGGACTCGTGCTAACCGCGATCACGGTACGCGCGGCCTGTGGGCTGATCGCGCTGAAGGAAATCTCCAGGACCGCTGGCGGGACTGCGGCGGAAGCGCCCGACGCATCGCAGGTGTAAGGGTAGGTCATCGGCGCGCCGGTGCGATCGTAGGCGATGGTCCGCATGTTAAAGACATACTGGGCGAGGATGTCGTCCGCGTTGTTGCCGGTCGGAGCCGGCTTGAAGAGCACGTTATCGGGCACGTATGTGGATTGGCCGGCAAGAGTCGTGTAGGTGTCAGCGGCGTTCCGGAAAAAGCGACGCAGGCTGTAAGCCTTGCCGTCCCAGCTGCAGTAGTAACCGACCGCGCAGAGGTCGCCGGGTGAGACGTTCTTGATCGCGATCAATCCGTAGGCCTGCTGATTCGTCGCCACAGGATCGTTGTAGAGATTGCGGAGCGAGAGATAGGCAACCGGCAGGGTGCGCGGAGCAGGCTGCGTCGGGGGTGGGGGATTTGTGAACGGGTCGGGATCCCACTGCGTGCGGACGACGTTAGACAAATCGCGCGTCATCATCTGCAAGGCGGCACGGGCGTCGCGGAAGGCATCGGTCCGCTGATTGGCGCGCGAAGCGGTAGCGCCGATGGAGGTAAACATGGTGCCGAGCGCGACCACGATCAGGATAGTGATCGAGACGGAGACAAGGAGCTCGACAAGAGTGAAGGCGCAGCGGCGGCGGAGGGGCGGGCGCATGCTCAGTATTTCGTAATTACGCGCGAGAAGCTGCGCAGCGTCTGCGTGGGCGACGGTGCTGCTGCTGGCCAGGCCACGTTGATGGTGACTTGGTTTGCGAAGCCGACATCAAAGCCAGTGGGCGCGTTATTTGTGATTAGCTTGATGTTGAAGGTCGCGCCCGGCGCGGTCTGCGAGATCTGTCCGTCGTTATCCGCGTAAAGCTGCATCGCCGGTGCCGCGGGCGTGGAGGTGGACGACGAAAGGTCGAGCGTAGGCGAGTTGCCGTTGGCGAGCGGAACCTTAGCGGAGGTGAACTGCCCGGGCGCCTGGCTGGCCATGCTCTCGATGATCGTCTGGGCGAGGTGCGCGGCGCGCGTCTCATCCTGGGCGGAGCGGCCGGTATTGAGACCGATGGGCAGGATGCCGAGGATGGCGACGATGGCGAAGCCGATCACGCCGAGTGCGAGCACGACTTCGACCAAGCTGAAACCGGGCGTTTTTCGCTTCACGCTGGCGGTCAGGGCTGCTGCGAAGCGCGGCCAGTGAGGCGGGCCACTTTTATCGTTTCGCTCATCGTCTTTACCGCGCTCGTGGCGCGATCTTGGCCTCCGAGAACAGAGCCTTCGAAGAGCTTCAATTCGATAGAACCGGCTCCAGGTGTTGCGGGATCAACCTCGCCAGTAGCGGTAAATTGCAAAAAACGAAAAGGTGCGGTGCCGCTTGTAGGCGCAAAGGCGAACTGTTTTCCGGTTGAGAGATTATTTACTTCGCCGCTGCGGAGGCTAATCCCAGTGGGCAGGGTCTTCCAGTTCGTGAGCTGCTTCTGCACGGTCGGATTCTCGGTGTCCTCCTGGAAGATGGCGTAGGAGCGGTAGGCGTAGCG
>JBKJKL010000445.1:0-2917 GCA_046597485.1 Chthoniobacterales bacterium | reverse complement strand
CCTCCTTGCCGGGCAGCGCCCCGTTCTCGCACAACTCGAAGCCGGAGTAGATGCCGTAAACGCTCGAGAGCGTAGCCGCGAGGACGGCGCGGATGAGGAACGCGGGCCGGCCGCCTTCCTGCAGATGGACGGGGAGAATGTCGGGCGTGTTCGGGAAGAGGTTTCCTCGAAAGTAATCCTTCATTTCCGTCTGCGTGAGCTCGGTGAAGTAATCGGTGAATTCGGCCTTCGTCCCGCGCCAGGTGAAATAAGTGTAGCTCTGCTGGAAGCCGGCTTTCGCGAGGGCCTTCATCATTTTCGGTTTCGTGAATGCTTCGGAGAGGAAGATCACGTCCGGAAAGCGTGCCCGGACCTGCGTGATGAGGTATTCCCAAAAGGCGACCGGCTTGGTGTGCGGATTATCGACGCGAATGATGCGCACGCCGTGCTCGGCCCAAAAGAGGATGATGCTCGTCATCTCGTTCCAGAGTTCCTGCCAGTTCTGGCAGCGGAAATTCAGCGGGTAGATGTCTTCGTATTTCTTCGGCGGATTCTCAGCGTATTTGATCGTGCCATCGGGGCGTTTGTAGAACCACTCCGGATGCGCCTCGACGTAGGGATGATCGGGTGAGCAATTAATCGCGAAATCGAGCGCTACCTCCATCCCGCGGTCGCGGATTTCCTGCTGCAGCCAGTCGAAATCTTCCAGGGTGCCAAGCGCTGGCTCGACGTCCTTGTGACCCCCGCCGTTCGGCGCTTGGACGAAGCGGTTGCCGATCGCGTAGGGGACGCCGGGTTCGCTCGGCTCGCTCGTGACGGAGTTGTTCCGGCCTTTGCGATTGGTGAACCCGATCGGATGGATCGGCGGGAAGTAAATAACGTCGAAGCCCATCGCCTTCGCGTCGTCGACTCTCTCGAGGCAATCGCGAAAGGTCGAGCCGCGATCCGCGCGCCCCTCGGCCGAGCGCGGGAAAAATTCATACCAGGCCGCAGTGCGCGCCTTCACTCGATCGACTGTGACATGCGGGGCGGGCGCGTATTGCGTGGCGGAGGAACGATCCGGATAGGTTGCCATTAAGACGTCGAGCTCGCCGGAATGAGCCAAGTCGTTGATCTGCTCGTGCTCACTCGTGCGCACGTATTCCGAGAGCTCGCAGAGCCGCTTCCCATCGGGTGAATCGCCGGCCCGTTCGGCCGCGGCGTCGAGCAAGGCGGCGCCTTCAAGCGCTTCGGTGGTCAGGTTCGTGATCCCGGCCTTGAACTTGGCCGTGAACTCGTGCTGCCAGCCGGCAAAAGTATCTGCCCAGGCCTCCACCGTGTACTCGTAGGTCGTGTTCTCGTAGAGCGTGCACACGCCCCGCCAGCGGTCGTTCTCGAGCAACGCCATGGCCGTCTCGTGCCACTCCGACTCGCCGAGGATGCGCCATTTCAAGCGGGCTGCGACGATGTCGTGTCCGTCCTTGAAGACATCGGCGTCAACCACCAGATCCTCGCCGACTACGCGCTTGATCGGATAGCGCCCGCCGTCGACCAGCGGCTGCAAATTCTCTATTACCGCGGTCGGAAAAGCCCGGAGCATGAGCAGTCAATCAAGCGAACATGCCCCGCAGCGAAAGGGGAAATGTCGCGCGCGGGAGACGGAGTGGCGAAGCGGCCGCGCCTAGCCCGCACCTAGAGCGAGAAATAGAACGCGCACTCGTATTGTCCCGAGTTGCGGGTCTCTTCGCGGCGCACCGGCGCACCGAGCACCGCCTCTACGAGGTCCTGCTCCAGCCGAGAGATGATCGGATATTGGTCGAGCAGATTCATGATCGGCGAATGGCACTCGAGGATTTGCGGCCCGCCCTCTTCGTCCGGCTTAAACTCGGACATGTGGCCTTCGGCATCGCGTGACTTCGCGAGCGCGTCGGCCCGCTCAGCCATCGTCTCGCCTTTAATCTTCTCTTTCAGCGTTTTCGTTTTCCGTTCGAAGACATTGAAGAGCAGCTTCTCCGGGCCGTTCGGGCCGAAGATTTCGCTCGCCGAGATGAGGAGTTGAAGCGTGAGCTCGTTGCTGTCGCACGGGAAAAGATCGTGCGTCCGCTTCGTCAGGCGGTAGACCATCTCGGGGCGGCCCATCTTTTGCGGGCGCCGCCAGGTATCGAGATAGCCGTCGCGCTCCAGGGTCAGGCAGTGCTGCTTGATCCCCATGTAGCTCATCTTCATTTTGTCGACGAGCTCGTTCACGGACATGCCGCGGGTGCGCTTGAGAGTGTTGAGAATTTCGAGCCGCTGGGTGCGACCGATTTCAGAGAGTAATTGCTGGTTCACGGGGGGTTCCTGTTTGCGCCGCGACATTACCCGCAATGTCTTTTGTATGACAAGGCCAAAAGAATACACAAACCGCAGCGGCAAAAATATTTACGAATTAAACAATTCTAAGCGTGGTCGTCGGGTCGAAGAGATGCACTTTCGCCAGGTCCATCTCGAATTGCATGCGATGCCCGGCGTCGCGGTGGTCGAGGGGACGCTGCGTCCGGCAGACGACGGTATGGGCGCCGGTCTGCAGATAGAGATTCGTCTCCGCGCCCATCGGCTCTACCAAGTCGATAATCGCCGGGAAGCTGCCGGCCGTTTCCTGGCCTTTGGTAAACTGCGCGATGTCGATGTCCTCCGGCCGCACGCCCATGATGACTGGCTTGCCTGCCAGCTCGCGCGCCGCTGGTCGCTCGGTCGCGTTTAGGCGCACCTCGACGGTGCCGCCTTCCATCTCGCGGAAGAGGAGGGCGTCCTTCTCCTGCTTGAGCGTGCCGTGGAGAAAATTCATCGGTGGGCTGCCGAGGAAACCGGCCACGAAGAGATTCACCGGCTGGTTGTAGAGGGTGAGTGGCGTGTCGTTCTGCTGCACGATGCCTTTGTCCATCACCACGATTCGGTCGCCCATCGTCATCGCCTCCAC
>JBKJKL010000074.1:0-2963 GCA_046597485.1 Chthoniobacterales bacterium | reverse complement strand
CGCAACCGACCTCACCTATGTTTATGAGCGAAGCACCGGACTCGATGGCAGTTGGTCCAGCGCCGGGCTTGTCGCAACGAGCGTCCCTGGCCCGGGCAATACCGAAACGGTGACGGTCCGCTCCGCCTCACCCATCAACACGCTAACGAAAGAATTCCTCCGAGTCACAGTGACGTCGCCGTAAATCGGGTGGCTTTTGCAAGGAGCTTGTCGTCCTTGGATACATACACAAAAAGAGCGGGACAAGAAATGTCCCGCTCTTCTAGGATTTCTTAATCGCTCGTTAGTGCGTCGGCTGGCGCTCGGAGCGTTCGCGATGGCCGCGGTCATCGCCGCCACCGATGCGCTCGTCCTGGCCCTGACCCTCGGACGGAGCCGCAGCTCCCTCGGCTTGGGCACGTTCTTGGAGCGCAGCTTTCCGGCTCAATTTTACGCGACCCTTGTCGTCGATGCCGATGCATTTTACCCAGATCATCTCGCCCATCTTGGCGACGTCTTCGGTCTTCTTGACCCGGAAATCAGCCAACTCAGAGATGTGAACGAGGCCATCCTTGCCCGGGAAGACTTCCACAAAGGCGCCGAACTCCTTCGTTGAAACAACCTTGCCGTGATAGGTCTCGCCGACTTCGATCTCGCGTGACATGCCGCCGATAATTTCCTTCGCGCGAGCCATGCTCTCCGGCGTGGTCGCGTAGATGTGCACGGAGCCATCGTCTTCGATGTTAATCTCCGCGCCGGTCTCGGCCACGATGCCCTTGATCGTCTTGCCGCCCGGCCCGATGAGAGCGCCGATTTTCTCGGGGTTAATCTTGATCGTCTCGATGCGTGGCGCGTAGCGGCTGAGGTCGGCGCGTGGCTTGTCGATCGCCTGAGCCATGATCGCGAGGATCTTGGTGCGCGCTTCCTTTGTGTTCATGGTCGCCTCCGCCATGATCTTATGGCTCACGCCCGGAAGTTTCAGGTCGAGCTGGAATCCGGTGATGCCGTTCTCGGTCCCGCAGACTTTGTAGTCCATGTCGCCGAAGTGATCCTCGGAACCCAGGATATCGGTCAGCAACTCGTAGCGCTTCATCTGCCCGTTCTCATCGTTCTCTGTCACCAGGCCGCAGCTAATGCCGGCAACCGGGGTCTTGATCGGGACGCCCGCGTCCATGAGAGCGAGCATGCCGCCGCAAACACTGGCCATCGAGCTGGAGCCGTTCGATTCCATGATCTCGCTCGTGATGCGGATCGCGTAGCGGAAATTATCCGTGCCCGGAACGACCGGCTCGAGCGAACGCTCGGCGAGCGCGCCGTGGCCGATCTCGCGCCGGCTCGCGCCGCCAGTCCGTCCGGTCTCGCCCACGCTGAAGGGCGGGAAATTGTAATGGAGGAGGAAGCTTTTCGAACTCTCGCCGCCACCGTAGGCGTCAATGTTCTGCGCTTCCTCGATCGGCGCGAGAGTCACAATGGCAAGGGCCTGCGTTTCGCCGCGCTGGAAGATGGCGGAACCGTGGGAGCGCGGGAGGACGCCGACTTCGCACTCGATCGGGCGCAGATCGTGGTAACCACGGCCGTCCATACGCTTCTGCTTGTCGAGCACGCTGATGCGGAAGGCCTTCTTCTGCACGTAATCAAACGCCTGCGAGATGGCGAATTTGTCGGCCTCTGGAAACTTTTCGAGGACAGCAATTTTGACTTCGTCTTTGAGCGCGTTGACCGCCTTGCTCCGGTCGACTTTCTTCGCGTTGTAGAGCGCGCCTTCAATGCGGTCGCCCGCGACTTGGTAGGCGACTTCGAGGATGTCTTGGTTGACCGTCATCAACGGCATCACGCGCTTCGGCTTGCCGACCTGCTGGGCGAGTTCGCGCTGGGCGCGGATCATTTCCTTGGCGTGGCCATGGGCAAACTCGAGCGCCTTGATGAAGTCCGCTTCCGGGATCTCAAGGGCGGAGCCTTCGATCATGATGACGTCGTTTTCGGTGCCGACGTAAACAAGATCGAGATCGCTATCGGCCCGCTCTTCGTGCGTTGGGTTGGCAATGAACTCGCCATTTACCCGGCCGACCCGGACCGCGCCGACGGGACCGGCCCACGGAATATCGGAAACGCTGAGCGCGGCTGAAGCACCGTTGATCGCGAGAATGTCCGGATCGTTCTGGCCATCCGCGCTGAGCAGCATGGAAATGACCTGGGTGTCGTACAGATAACCCTGCGGGAAGAGCGGCCGGAGCGGCCGATCGGTCATGCGCGAGGTAAGCGTCTCTTTCTCGGAAGGACGGCCTTCGCGTTTGAAATAGCCGCCCGGAAATTTACCGACTGCCGCGGCTTTCTCGCGGTAATCGACGGTGAGCGGGAACCAGTCCTGCCCTTCTTTCACCGCCGTCGCAGAAACGGCGCTGGTGAAAACCATGGTATCGCCGCAAGAGACGACAACGGCGCCGTCGGCCAGCTTGGCGATTTTTCCAGTCTCGATGGAGATCTGATGGGACCCGATTTGGGCCGTGACCTTGTGTGACATAACGATTCCTTGGGATGGGCGAATCCAAGGCCGGTCACCCTTGATTGTAGGTTTTAATTCCGATCCGGCTGCCAAGCTAAATCCTTGCGCCACGCGTCGAGACTAAAACCTCTAATCAGAGGTGGAGCTGCGGCCCGGAATGCCGGGTTTTTACGAAGGCGTGACTCTAGATGAAGGATGCGCGTTGGCAAGCGCTCTCTCGCCGCCCGTTTGATCTCGCGCAAATCTTGAGCAGGGAGTAGCGGTTTTTGACCTCACCCCTGCGGGATCGCCGTAGATTTCACGGCCACCGCTGCAGCTCACCTGCCTAACAAGTTACGCCAGGTGGACGACAGCAGGGTCCGCGGAAAATCGGCTGGAAAGCGGCGCCTGAGAGCTTCGGTTTCTGCGGGGCTGGGAACGTCGGTGCGACTGAGATCCTCGATCACGCTCCAACCTGACCCGCTCCGTTGCAGACACAGAT
>JBKJKL010000073.1:0-11857 GCA_046597485.1 Chthoniobacterales bacterium | reverse complement strand
GCGAAGATCGGCGACGGCCTTCGGCAAACGCTGGTGATCGTCATTTCGAAATCCGGCGGGACGAAGGAGACGCGCAACGGCATGCTCGAAGCTCAGGCGCGCTTCGAAAAAACAGGTCTGGATTTCGGCAAGCAAGCGGTCGCGGTCACCGGCGCCGACAGCGAGCTGGATCGATACGCGGAGAAGAACGGCTGGCTGGCGCGTTTCCCGATGTTCGACTGGATCGGCGGCCGCACCTCGGTCATGAGCGCGGTCGGGCTGCTCCCGGCAGCGTTGCAAGGGATCGACATCGATCAATTTCTCGCCGGCGCGGCCGCGATGGACGAGCGGACCCGCGAGCCGGAGATGCGCGGCAACGCAGCCATGCTCCTCGCGCTCATGTGGCACTTCGCCGGGAACGGCCGCGGCGAGAAGGACATGGTCATCCTGCCCTACAAGGATCGCCTTCTCCTTTTCAGCCGCTACTTGCAGCAGCTTGTCATGGAGTCGTTAGGCAAAGCCGAGGACCTCGACGGGAAAACGGTGCACCAGGGAATCGCGGTCTACGGCAACAAGGGATCGACCGACCAGCACGCCTATGTGCAGCAACTGCGCGACGGCGTCCTCAATTTCTTCGTCACCTTCATCGAGGTGCGCGAGGACCGCGCCGGTGAGCGCTTCGAGGTGGAGCCGGGCGTGACGAGCGGCGATTACCTGCACGGATTTCTGCGCGGGACACGCACGGCGCTTTACGAAGGCGGGCGGGATTCGATCACGCTCAGCATCGCGCAGGTGAGCGCGTTCCATGTCGGCGCTTTGATCGCGCTCTATGAACGCGCGGTCGGCTTCTACGCTTCGCTCGTTCGGATCAACGCCTATCACCAACCCGGCGTGGAAGCGGGCAAGAAGGCCGCCGGTGAGGTGTTGAAACTGCAGGAACAAGTGCGGACTGCACTGACCGGTGCGCCTGGGCAGACCGCAGAGGAGATGGCAGCGAAACTTTCGGCCGATGCCGAGGCGGTGTTTCATGTCCTGCAACACTTGGCCGCGAATGATCCAGCGGTCGTTGCGTCCAAGGATAGTCAGCCGGCCTCGATCAAGTATTCCCAGCGCACCATCTGAAGACCGCGATGACTGAAACCCAATCCAGTGCCGAGGAACTGCGCGTGCCGATGCCTGAAGTCTCGGTGTTCCTCCGGCAGCTCAGCCACGATCTGCGCAATCACCTGAACGCGGCTGAGCTCCAGTCTGCCTACTTGAAGGAGATCGCGACCGAGCCCGAGATCAAAGAGGAGATCGTCCGCCTCCGCGCCATGCTCGGCGAGATGAGCGCGGCCCTGCAGCGCCTGACGAATAGCCTCGTCCTCCCGAAGCTGACGGAGATGTCTTACGAGGCCGCGATGTTCATGGAGGACTGGCAGCAGAAACTGCAGACGCAGCATGTGGACTGGAGCCGCGAGATCGAATGGGACGTGCCCGCGAGCGACGCGACGGTCTCGATCGATCCGCAGTTGCTGGCGCAGGCGGTGCTCGAATTAACCACGAATGCTTTCCAGCATGGACGCGGCCCGGGACCAATCAAGATCACGTCGCAAACCAACGGCGAGTTCCACATCCGGATCGCAGAGCCGAAAGCGGACTTCCGCGAATCGACGGAGGAGTGGGGCCGCCAGCCGTTCCACAAAGTGAAGCACGGGCAGTATGGGCTTGGTCTGTATCGCGCGCGCAATATCATCGAGGCACATCGCGGCCGCTTTGCCGCGCACCATGATTCCGCTGCCTCCCTGCTCGTCACTTCGATTGTCCTTCCCGTCATCGGGAAGCACTAGCGCCCTCCTGCCGACGCCATGAGTGCCGAGAATCGCAGGATTCTCATCATCGATGATGAGCGGCCCATCCTGCTCACGCTGGAGGCACTCCTCACCCGTCACGGCTACCACGCTTATCCCGCCAGCACCGCCGCGCAGGGGATGAAAATCCTGCGGAGCGATCACCCCGGTGTCATCCTGCTCGACCTCCAACTGCCGGACGCGGATGGGCTCGAGATGCTCGACCAGATCAAGCGCGAGCATGCCGGGACGCAAGTCATCATTCTGACCGCGCACGATTCGCTGAGCAACGCGATCGAGTCGATTAAACGCGGCGCCTACCATTTCATCAGCAAGCCCTACGCGCCGGAGGAATTGCTCAGCCTGATCGAGAAGGCGATCGAGAAACAATCGCTCCTGCGCGAGACGGAGGAATTGCGCGAGCGGACCCACGAACTCGAGAAGCGCCTCGAGCTGGCCGAGACACGACTCGCGCCCATTTTCAAAAGCAAGGCGATGCAGGAAATCCACGACCTGATCGTCGCGATGGCGCCGTCAGAGGCGAATGTCCTCGTGACCGGCGAGAGCGGCGTGGGCAAGGAAGTGATCGCGAATGTCATTCACAGCCGGAGCCGCCGCGCCGCGAAGCCGATGGTGAAGCTGAATTGCGCCGCTTTCCCCCAGGCCATGATCGAGGGCGAGCTCTTTGGCTACGTGAAAGGCGCCTTCACCGGCGCGATGAATGATTTCCCAGGGATGATCGCGGAGGCGAACGGGAGCACGCGTTTCCTCGATGAGATTTCTGAGATGCCGATCGAACTGCAGACGCGTTTCCTCCGGGTCCTGCAGGAACGGGAATACCGTCCGCTCGGGAGTACGAAGACAATGAAGGCCGACTTCCGCGTCATCGCCGCGACCAATCGACCGATCTCGCAGGCGCTGACCGAAGGCCATCTGCGGGCCGATCTTTACTATCGACTTAATACCTTCCAGATTGAGATTCCGCCGCTGCGCGCTCGGAAAGAAGACATCCCGCCGCTCGTCGCCACCTTCGTCCGCAGCTTCGCGAAACAGCTCGGCAAAGCGGAGCCGCAGATCTGCCCGGAGGCATTCCAGAAACTGCTCGATTACCACTGGCGCGGCAACGTGCGCGAACTGCAGAACGCGATCGAGTATGCCGTCGTCCTGGCGCGCGGCGGACAGATCGCGGTCAAGGATTTGCCGGGCGAAGTGCAGCTGCCGCCCATCTTGCAGCAGGCGCCAATCAACGGCGCACCTCCGTCCGGCTCGAGCACCAGCAGCGCGGTGCAAAGCCTGAATGACGTGGAGCGGAATGCGATCCTGCGCGCGCTCGCCTTCTCGCACGGGAACAAGAAGAAAGCGGCCGAGCTTCTTGGGATCCAGCGGCCGACGCTTTATAACAAGATGAAGCGTTACTCGATCGAGCTCTAGCCCGAGCACCGCGTCGCGATGCCTTCTGATCTGGACAAGGTCCTCGCGCACGCGGAACGCGAACTCGCGCCCGCGGGCGGGCTCAAGCCGACCGATGTCCTCCCGCTCTATCGCAAGTTCCTCCGCATCGAGGAGCACCGCCTCCGCCTGAAACACCAGGCGGGCGGCGGCGGGCGCGAGATTTGCGCGCAGCGCTGTGCCCTCGTCGATGTGCTCCTGCAGCACGTTTACGCGGCGGCCGATAATTTCGCGCAGCGCGAAAGCGGTCTGACGAAAACGCCGCTTACGCTCATGGCTCTCGGCGGCTACGGCCGCGGCGAGCTGAATCCCTCGAGCGACGTCGACGTGATGTTCCTGCACGACTCCGGCGGCGCAGACGTCTCGCCCTACGCCACCCAGGTAGTGGAACAAATTCTCTACTCGTTCTGGGACATCGGCTTCAAGGTCGGCCACTCCACCCGCTCCATCGCGGAGACGGTCCAGCAGGCAAACCGCGAGATGCTGACCAAGACCGCGATGCTTGAGGCCCGTTTCCTCGCGGGCGATGCAGCGCTCGAGGACGAGTTTCGCGGCACCTACCGCGCGCAGTGTGTCGAGCGTTTCGAGCAGGAATACGTCGAGCTCCGGATGCACGACCAGGCGGCGCGCCACGCGAAGTTTGGCAACAGCGTTTACATGCAGGAGCCGAACTTGAAGAGCGGCTGCGGCGGGCTGCGCGACTACCAGAATCTGCTTTGGATCACCGCCTTCCGCGAAGGCGCGCTCACCACCACACACTTGGTCGGAAACGATTGGCTCAGCCCTGGCGACCAGCGCCGGATCGATGCCGCCTACGATTTCCTGCTCCGGCTCCGCACCGATCTGCACTATGCCACCGGCCGCGCGACCGACGTCCTTCATCTCAATCTTCAAGAGCTGATCGCGCAGCGCCTCCACTACACGCGCAAGCGCTACGAGCCGCTGAGCGAAGCGCTGATGAAGGATTACTACGCGCACACCCGGAACATCTTTCGCGTTACCGAGCGGATCACTGAGCAGTTCGCGACCGGGCGGATGACGACTGCTTCTTCGGCCGTCTTCAACTTCCTCTTCTCCACTCCGCAGAAGGAGGAAGACCTTGGCGATTTCTTCAGCTGCGAAGGGAAGCTTTTTCTCAAAGATCCCAGCCTGCTCAGCCGCGACGAGGTCACCACGATGCGGCTCTTCGAGGTCGCGCAGGAGCA
This sequence comes from Chthoniobacterales bacterium, assembly GCA_046597485.1. Classification (GTDB taxonomy): domain Bacteria; phylum Verrucomicrobiota; class Verrucomicrobiia; order Chthoniobacterales; family UBA10450; genus JACCTI01. The sequence goes on along the minus strand of JBKJKL010000073.1, from coordinate 7,395 downwards.
TTCGCTCGAGCTCAGTCCCGCGCTCGAGGAGCTACTCGCGCGCACCCCGGAAATCGTGAATAGAACCTACACCTACGCGAAGGCGCCGCGCGAAATCTTCAAGCGCATCCTCTCCCGAAAGGGGGAGGCCGGCCGCATCCTGCGCATGATGCACCAGGTCGATATTCTGGGCCGCTACATCCCGGAATTCGGCCCACTGACCTGCCTGGTGCAGCACGAGTTTTTCCACCGTTACACGGCGGACGAGCACACGCTCGTCTGCATCGAGAAGCTCGACGCCCTCATGACGACAGAGGACCCAAAGCTGCGCTCCTACCGCGCGCTCTTTGAGAAAACGAGCGACCCGCTCGTGCTCTATCTCGCGCTGCTCCTGCATGACACCGGGAAGGGCGTGGGCGCGCGGCCGCACTCGGAGGCGAGCGCGATGTTTGCGCAACGCGCCGCAATGCGATTACAGCTCACGCCGGAGGAGCGGCGGTCGCTTATTCTTCTCGTCGATCATCACATCACCCTCTCGATGATGGCGCAGCAACGGAACCTGGATGACCCGGAGACGGTGGTGGAATTCGCCCGGCTGGTGCGCGACCAGAAGAACCTCGACGCCCTCATGCTCCTCACCCTCGCCGATGGCCAGGGCACGAGCGCGGAGGCGTGGAGCGACTGGAAGGAGTTGCTCGTCTGGCAGCTTTATCACTCCACGGTGCAGTTTTTCGCCGACCGGGCCGCCTTTTTTGAGCAACGAAAGATCGAGCGCGACCAGCTGCTGAACGCCGTCTCGGCGCGGCTCTCGCCCGACCACGCGGATGAGATCGACGCGCACTTCGAGTTTATGCCGGACAATTACTTCCGCGCCTTTGGCGTGGAGGAGATCGCGTCGCACATCGCGCTCTTCCGCTCCTTCCTCCGGAATCTCTACGTCTTTAACGAAACGCCGCTCGTCCCGGCAGATAACTGGGAAGTGTTCCCGGCGCTGGGCCACAGCACGGTCTCGTTTTGCACCTGGGACAGCCAGCAGCTCCTCGCGAAAATCGCTGGCTCTTTCGCAGTCGTCCCCTTGAACATCCTCAGCGCCGACATCTACACCCGCGAAGACCATGTCGTGCTCGACGTCTTCCGCGTCTGCGACTTAAACGCGCGCGCCGTCACCGACCTCCGCGACATCGCACTCGTGCGCGAGACGCTCCGCCAGGCCATGACCGATCGCCATTTCGACTTCCGGCCGCTGCTCGAGAAAGCGCGCCGCGGCTTGCCGATAGCCAAGCCGGCCGGCGTTGAATTCCCCACCGCGATCGCGACCGACAACGGGGCGCATCCCGATTACACCCTCATCTCCGTGCAGACGGCCGACCGCATCGGTCTCCTCTACGACCTCGTCTCCGCCCTGCGTGAGGAGAGCGTCTCGATCGCCCTCTCCCGCATCAGCACCGAGAAAGGCGCAGCGATCGATACCTTCTACGTCGTCGACGCGCTGACGCGTGCGAAGATCACTGACCCTGCGCGGATCTCGGCCTTGCAAAAGCGCCTGCAGGAAGCCGCGGTCGCTACGCGCTGAAAGTTCGCACTAGCCGCTGCGCCGTTGCCGCCTAGTTTGCGCACCGCGCCAGAGGTCTGGTGCGAATATTCTAATCGATCTATGAACGTCCTCATCCTAGCCGCCGGCTACGCGACCCGCCTCTATCCCCTCACCCAGACGATAGCGAAGCCGCTCCTCGAGGTCGCGGGTAAACCGATGATCGAATGGGTGCTCGATAACCTCGCGCCCATTCCGAATATCGAGTTGGTTTACGTGGTAACGAACAACAAGTTCGCGCACGATTTCCAGACTTGGTCCGAGCAATACCAAGGGCGCGGGAGCAAGCTGAAGTTTAAGATCATCAACGACGGCTCGAGCGACGACTCGGATAAACTGGGCGCGATCGGCGACGTCAATCTCGTGCTGGTGCGCGAGAACCTCACTGAGGACGACCTGATCGTGGTCGCGGGAGACAACCTTTTCAGCGAGCCGCTGACCGAGTTTGCGAAGCAGGCGGCCGGCTCAGAGGCGATGCTCGCGACCTACGATGTAGGCGACCTCGAGGCGATCAAGAAATACAGCGCCATCACGACTGATGCCGAAGGTGTAATCACTTCCTTCGAGGAAAAGCCGTCCAATCCAAAGAGCACGCTCACTGGCATCGCGCTCTACTACTTCGCTGCCAGCACCATTCCGCTATTTACCACCTACATCGCGGCTGGAAACAATCCGGACCAGCCAGGCCGATTCATCCAGTGGCTCTACCCGCGGAAGCCGGTGAAGACTTTCCAGGTCAAAGGCACTTGGTTCGACATCGGGAGCAAGGAAAGCCTCGTGGAAGCGAATCGCGTCTTCGAGCAGTTCCGCCGCTAAGACAAGCGCGGCGGCGCGCGGCTAGGCTTTCCGGCCTTCGTCGAACTCGATGAGGTCGAAGTAGGTCTGGATATCTTTGCGCTTTTCGCCGCCCGCTTCCTTCAGGAAGTGCGCAAACCGCGCGCGCTTCACCGCGGTGTCCGGGTGGCGCAAGATCATGGCCTGATTCCACTCCTCGATTTCTTCCGGAGTGTGAGCGAGGCCATTCTGCCCCACCCAGGCGATCATTGAGTTGTCGTCATCGAGGCGGTTGGCCGCTTCTTCAAACGCGTCGCCGTCCAGCTTCAAGAAAGCGAGCAGATGCTTATCGAAGCCAACCGTCTTGTAGTTGTAGCCGTCGAGCAGTCCCTGGCGGTGCAGCCTCGCCTTGTCGATCAGGCGTGGCAGATGTACGTAACCGCCGAGACGGTCATACGGGCTCCGTGGAACCAGCTTCTTGCGCATCCAGCCCGAAGGCCTAGGTCGCGGGCAGCGGCAGGATTACCGCCGGCAGCAACTCTTCGTCCTGCGGTGCAACCGGAGCGGCCGCGGCGGTCGGCAGCAACTCAGCTTGGGTGAGGCCACTGCTTCCGATGACTAATTGACCGGTGAACATGCCGCCTTTTTCCACCGAGATGGATTTCGCAGTAACGCTGCCGTCGAGTGAAGCGTTCCGGTGAATCACGACCACGGTCTCGGCGACGACGTCGCCGACCATATGCCCGCGGATCTCGATACTCTTCACGCGGACGCGGCGAAAGAATTGCACATCCGCTTTCCGCTCGATCAGAACGTGATTGGCAAAAATGCGCCCCGGCACTTTCCCGATGTAGTTGAAGGTAACGGTCTCCGCGCAGTGCAGATCGCCACGGACCTTCCCCTCCACCAAGGCGCTGCGGCAGGTGACGTTACTGCTGCTCAGGTCGCCCTTCGATGTAACATGCACCTCGCCATGCGTCCGGATGACGCGGCTGAAACTCTGCGCGACCTTGTAATCGCGCAGGTCAAGATGCGCGCTGCATTTCCGGCAGGTGGTCGAGCCCGTGCTGGAAATGACTTCCTGCTTCGTCTTGCACTCGAAGCACTCGACCGTCGCGCTCCGCTGCTTACCCCAAAGGCCGTCGAACTTGTGAAGCAAACTGGACTCCACGCCCGAGACCGCAGCCGCCACCGAGGCGACAGCGGACTCGCGCGGAGCGCGCAGCTTGAGCTCGGCCGGCTTCGGAGCGCTGGGTTGAAAAGCACAGCCACACTGACGGCACATTGTGCTTTTCGCCGCGGCATACTCCATCTGCTTAAAGCCACAGTGCGGACATTCCACACTGAGCTTGGCAGGCGCAGATTTAGCCACGGGGCGCTGGACGGGAAGCGGGCTGGTCGTTAGGCGCGGGCGCCGAAAGCGGCCTTCACCGGCATAGCGGGTTCGTCATTGCGGACGACTTCCGGACGGGAGTTGGATCCCGCCTTGGCCCCACCGCTGGTGACTTCCGACTTGCCGATGAAAGTGGCACCTTCCTCGATAACGAGGCGGGCCGCCTTCAAATCACCCTGCAGTGTGCAGCGAGACTTCAGCTCGCAGCGCTCGCTGACCGTGATGTTGCCGTGCACTTTGCCAAAAACGGTGATCGACTTCGTCTTAACCTCGCCGCGAATGTCCGCGTTTTCGCCAATTGTCAGGACGCCGGCGTCAGAGTGAATTTCACCCTCCACTTTGCCGTCGATGAGCAGCTCTTTTTGGAACTTGATCGAGCCTTTAATTTCAACATCGCTCGAGAGGATGTCTTTGCCGGAATTGTCAGCCATAGGTTTGTAGTGATCGGTAGTAGTTGGTGCAGATGTTCGGGGTTCCTCGCGCGGGGCGAGGCCGTTGTTGTCATCAGCGCCCGCGCTGAGCGATCCTTCTCCGATCGACGACAGGGGCTTCTGCGGGATGAATTTTTTCAACACGCGGCATTATTGAAACACGTCTCCCCATTGTCAACGGATTCCACGGGAGAAAAGGTGATTTATCTGGCCTAGCGAACGGTTTTTCGCTGTAATTTCCAGCCCGCTGCGCCCCCAAGTCTTCAAGCGCGCTGGGCCCACCAGGATTCGAACCTGGGACCAAGGGATTATGAGTCCCCTGCTCTAACCGCTGAGCTATAGGCCCGTCGCTCCGACACTCAACCACAAGGTCGGCAGCGTGATCAACCACCTTTGCGCGACGTGCCCACGGGCCGGGGAAAAGTGCGCTTATGCTTCCGGCGCAAGGGCCGGGTCAATGAGCAGGGTCGGCGTTAGCTGGAGTGTCAATGGCTTCGGGGCCGGGCGATAATCGGGCAGCATCCGGGCCAGGGCCGATTTTAGGCGCTCGCTTTCGCTCCCGGCATCGAGCGCTTCCATCAGGTGACGGAGCGATTGCGCGATATAGCTGTGCGGGAGCGGCGGCGCGAGCAGGCGCGCGATTTTCGGATGTGCTGTGCTTGTCACTTCCTCGCCGCCGTGACTCAGCTCCTCGTAAAGCTTTTCCCCGGGCCGCAACCCCGTGAAGGCAATCTCGATGTCGCTATGCGGCTTCAACCCAGCGAGGGCGATCATCTGCACCGCGAGGTCGACGATCCGGACTGGCTTGCCCATATCCAGGACAAAGATGTCGCCGCCCTTCCCGAGCGCCGAGCTTTGCAGCACGAGTGACACAGCCTCGGAGATGGTCATGAAAAAACGCGTCACGTCCGGGTGCGTCACCGTAATCGGACCGCCGTTCGCGATTTGCCGTTCGAATGTCGGCACTACACTGCCCGAGGAACCGAGGACATTCCCGAAACGCACCGCCATGTATTTCGTGCTCGTCTCCATGGTCGCGAGCGACTGGACGTATAACTCCGCGGCCCGCTTCGTTGCTCCCATCACGTTGGTTGGATTCACCGCTTTGTCGCTCGAGATGAGGACGAAGCGGTCCACGCCGAATTCGTCCGCAAGGTCGGCCAGCAGCGCTGTCCCAAAGAGGTTGTTCGAAATCGCTTCCTCGGGCTGCAGTTCCATCAGCGGCACGTGCTTGTGCGCTGCGGCGTGAAAAACAACCTGCGGACGATAGCAATCGAAGATCTTCCGCATCCGCGCCGGGCGCGCGATGTCCGCTACCACCGAGACGAGCGCGACGCTGTCGTTCCGCGCGCGAAGTTCCTGCTCGATCACGAAGAGCTGCGGTTCCGAGCGATCGAGGAAAATCAGCGTCGCCGGCCCATAGGTCATGATCTGTCGGCAGAGCTCGCTTCCGATGCTCCCGCCTGCGCCGGTTACGAGCACCGTTTGCCCTTCCAAGACCTCGCGCACCAGTTCGCCGTCCACTTCGACCGGCGCGCGACCAAGCAGATCCTGGATGGCGATCGGCCGCAAGTTGGTCACGCTACATTGTCCAGTCGCGATCTGATCGACCGAGGGCACTATCCGGCAATCCAAGCCGCATTCGCGCGTCAGGTGCACGATCTCACGCACCCGTTTCGGTCCGGCGGAGGGCTCGGCGATAATCAGCTCGTTGAGCCGCAGCTTGTCCTTCAACTCGGAGATCCCCTCTGGCGGGCCAATCACCGGGATGCCGTGAATGCTCGACCACGAATCGCGTTCATCATCGAAAAACGCCACCACTTGGATGCCGAGCCACGGTTTCGCGAGGAACTCGCGCGCCAGCATCGCTCCACAGTCGCCCGCGCCGTAGATCGCCACCCGGTTCCGTTTCGCGGGCCCGTGCAGCGGCTTTTCCGCACTCAGCAGCCGGATGCGCCGGAAACTGAGCCTCATGGCCGCGAGGACGCCGATCGACATCATGTAATCGATCAGCAGGACACCGCGCGGCGGCGCCACCTGCACGCCAATGGTCAGGCGGAGCGCGCCCAGCAAGACGGCCGCCATCGTGCAGGCAAAGACGAGCCGCTTCAGATCCGGCCGTCCAAAGTAGCTGAGCAGGCCGTCGAACTGATCGAAGGCATACAAGCAGAACATTTGGATGAGGACCGTGATGCAGCAGACGCTCAGGATCGTTGGCAGGAGCCAATCCGGGACGTCGAAGTCGAAGCGCAGCCCGTAGGCGAGGAGGAAGGTTAGGGAGAGAACAACGGCATACGCGAAAGTAAGCGCGACGGTGCGCGTCGCGTGATTGCGCAGGACGGAATTCAGAGCTCGTTGGATAAGGCGTTTCATCAGGGGGTAACTTTCAAACTCGGCGTCGCAATCAGGATTTCGCAGACCCGCGCCAGATCATGTTCGGAAAGGTTCGAACCGCTCGGCAGGCACAGACCTACTTCGAAGGCGGCTTCCGAGACCGCCCCGCCGCGCATCCGGCAGTCGGCAAAAATTGGCTGGAGATGGAGCGGCTTCCAAAGCGGCCGCGATTCGATGTTCTGCGTCTCCAGCGCCAGGCGCACCTCTTCGCGCGTCGCGCCGAAGAGCGCGGGATCGATCGTGATGCAGCTCAACCATGAGTTGCCCGTGCCCCAGTTCGCCAGCGGCATGAACCCGATCCCCGGCACTCCACCGAGCGTCTTGCGGTAGAACTCAAAGTTCCGTCGCCGCGCCGCCACCCGCTCCGGCAGCACGCGCAACTGCCCGCGGCCGATCGCCGCGCAGATGTTGCTCATCCGGTAATTGAAGCCGACCGATGAATGCTGGTAATGCGGCGCGGGATCGCGCGCCTGCGTCGCGAGGAAACGCGCCCGCTCGACAAACTTCGCCTCGTCCGAGACGAGCATCCCGCCGCCGGAGGTGGTGATGATCTTGTTCCCGTTGAACGAGAAGATGCCGATGAGCCCCTGCCGGCCAGACGGGCGGCCGCGGTAGGTCGCGCCTAACGACTCCGCCGAATCCTGAATCACCGGGACGCCGTATTCCTCCGCCAGCGGGAGGATCGTGTCGTAATCGGCGCATTGCTCGTAGAGATCGACCACGATGATCGCGCGCGGCAGCCGGCCGCGTTTGGCGCAAGCCGCCAGTTCCTCCGCGAGCAGCGCCGGATCCATGTTCCAGCTCTCGCTTTCCGAGTCGATGAAGACCGGCTT
>JBKJKL010000453.1:0-7923 GCA_046597485.1 Chthoniobacterales bacterium | reverse complement strand
CTCCATTTGGTTCATGACGTAGGCAAACGCGATCCCGTTCTCGGGGTCGGCAAAGGCGTTGCTCCCGCCAGCTCCCGGATGACCGAAGGCTCCCGCGGCAGATCCGAAGATAGCTCGCGCCCCCGGCGCGTTTTGCATGAAGCCGGCGGCGAAAGCGGTTGGGACGCCAAAGACGCGATCGACTCCCGCGGTCAGCGGTTCACTCATGAGCGCGAGCGTAGCACTGGTAAAAAAGCGGCGGCCGTCGAGCTCGCCGCCATTCGCCAGCATGGCGTAAAACTTCCCCAGCGCCGCGGCGCTGCCGATGCCGCTGAAGGAGGCGAGCGAAAGGGCGCGATTCGCGGGCGTATTCATCGCGCTGACCGCGTGCAGCCCGGCCGGCGAGGTGAAAGTTTGCCGGACGAGCGTCCCGGGCGTCGCGAGGTCGCGGTAGAACTGCGCGGGCTCTGGCGGCTTCCCTGCTTTCGCGGCGTAGATCGTCGCGGTGCGGGCGTTCTCTGCTGCCGGCAGGCCAATCCAAAAATCGAGCGCGAGCGGTTCGGCAAATTCCGACCGCAAATATTCGCTGAGCGAACGACTCGTTAGGCGGCGCAGCAGTTCCTCGAGCAGGAAACCAAACGTCCGCGCGTGGTAACCGTGGCCGGCGCCTGGCGGCCAAAGCGGCGCCTGGCGCTCGAGCGCATCGATCACCGCGGCGTAGTCGAGGATGTCGACGCGCTTAGCGAGCGCGCTCAGCCCGGCCTGATGCGAGACGAGCTGGGCGATCGTCACCTCCGCTTTCCCGCCACGCGCGAAGCCAGGCCAGAACTCCGCGACTTTTCGTTCAAGTCCGATCTCCTGTTGCTTCAGCGCGTGCAGCAGGCAGGCGCTCCCGAGTGCCTTCGTCGCCGACCAGACGAGGACCAGCGTGTCGGCGGTCCATGGAATCTCCCGGGCCGCGTCGCGGAATCCGCCGTGCAACTCGAGGAGTGGCTGGCCGTTTTGCCAGACGGAAAGAGCGGCTCCGAGTTCGCCGTGGCGGGCGAAGTTTTCCTCGAAAAGCGGGGTAATCCGCGCTCGGAGCGCGTCGCGATCGAGCAGCATTGCGCAGCCTAGCGCGCGCGGGACAAAATCAAATCCGGCCGTGCAAGGCCTGCAGGTCGGGATCCTTTTGCGCGAGGTCGCGGAAGCTCGCGTCCATCTTGAAGCTGATCCGCAAATTTTCCTCCGCCTTAGTCACGTTGCCGAGGAGGGCCTCGTAGCAGCCCATGTTGTAGTAGTAGATCGGGTCGCGCAGGAGGGTGATCGGGCCGCGGGTGAGAAGCGTTTTCGCCTCCATGGTGCGGCCGAGTTGATGCAGGCAGAAACCGGCATGGAGAAATCCAACGCTGCTCTCCGGCGCGATGCGACAAAGGAGACGGCTCACGCTCAGCGCCTGCGGCCAGCGATGTTTCCTCATCAGGTGATGGAGGCGGAGCTGCAGCACTTCCGGACGACGCTGGAGATTCGTCGGGATGGCATCGAGTTCAGCGAGCGACTCGCGGAACATGCCGAGCTCTGCGTAGCCACAGGCGGCTTGCAATTGGCGTTCAAACTCCACGCCACTCTGCTTTAGCAGGCGTCGGGCCAAGCGCGCCCCGCGCTGCGCTTCCGGCACCTAGAGCAGTTCCTCGAGCTCGGCCAGGCGGCGTTCGAAGAGCGCGATTGTCCGATCGACTGGGGCCGGCGTGGTCATGTCGACCCCGGCACGACGCAGCGTCTCGAGCGGGAAGCTGGACCCGCCGGAGTTCAGGAAGGCGAGGTAGTGCTCGACCGCGCCCGGCTCCTGCGCCAGCACGCGCTCGGAGAGCGTGACCGCGGCCGAGATGCCGGTGGCATATTTGTAGACGTAGAAGGCGCTGTAGAAATGCGGGATGCGCAGACATTCCAGCTCGAGCTGCAGATCGAGCGTGACGGCGTCGCCGAAGTAGGCGTCGAGCAGCTTGCGGTATTCGGCTTTGAAGAGATCGAGGGTGAGCGCCTCGCCGCTTTCCTCGACCGCGTGGATGACCTTTTCGAATTCGGCAAACATCGTCTGCCGGTAGAGCGTGCCGCGCAGGTCGTCGATCTGGCGGTTGATAATGTAGGCCCGCATCTTTGGGTCGCTCGTTTCCTCGAGGAGAAAATGAGTGAGGAGCTCTTCGTTAAAGGTGCTCGCGACCTCCGCGAGGAAAATCGGGTAGTGGTAATCCTGGAAGGTCTGCGACTTTTGCGCGAACCAAGTGTGCATCGAGTGCCCGGCTTCGTGCGCGAGGGTGAAGACGTCGGCGAAGACGTCGTCCTTGTAATTCATGAGGATGAAGGGCGGCGCGCCGTAGCTGCCGCTGGAGAAGGCGCCGCTCCGTTTTCCTTTGCTCTCGTAACGATCGCACCAGCGTCCGCGCAAACCTTCGCGCAAGGTCTCGACGTATTCCGGCCCGAGCGGTGCGAGCGCGGCCACGACCTTCTCGCTCGCCTCGTCAAAGCTGATCCGCGTCTCGATCTCCGGGACGAGCGGCACATAGGTGTCGTAGGCGTGCAGTTCGTCGAGCTGGAGAACCCGCCGTCGCAGCTCGTAGTAACGCAGGAGCGGCCTGACGCCGTCGCGGACAGCGGTAACGAGATTGTCGTAGACGGCCACCGGCACGTCGTCGTCGAAGAGCGAAGCCTCGATCGCGCTCGGGTAGTTGCGCGCGCGAGCGCGGAAGACATCGGCCTTCACCGAATAACTCAAAGCGGTCGCGAGCGTGTACTGGTGATCCTCAAACTCGCGGTAGAACTGATGGAAGGCGCGCTGCCGGACGTCGCGGTCGCGCTTGAGCAGGAAGGAGCTGTAGGAGCTCTGGGTGAGGGGACGCTCTTGGCCCTTCTCATCGAGGAGCGTGCCGAATTTCATGTCGACATCGGTCAGCTGCGAGAAGGCATCGTCGTAGCCATCGAGCGCGGCGGAGCCGAGCGCGAGGAGGCGTTCCTCTTTCTCGCTCAAGATGTGCGGCCGCAGCCGGCGGACTTTTTGCAGGCTGACTTGCCAGGCGGCGAGGGCGGGATCGGCGATGAAATTGGCCCAGCGCGCGTCGTCGATCGCCTGGATTTCCGGGATGAGGAAGGCGCAGGTCTCGCCGATCTGCGTCATCAAGTTCTGCAGCTGCCCGATACGTGCGAGGTATTCGTTGTGCGAGCTATCCTCGGAGAGCTGGAGCGAGGCGAAGTGGTAGACGCGCTCGATCTTCAGATCGAGTTCCTTCTCAAACTCGAGCAACTCCGCGAGCGTTACGGCCGAATCGGCGAGGCGGCCCTTCCACTCCGTGATCCGCGGGTAGGTCTGGGTGATCCAGTTCACGTCTTCCTGCCATTTGCTCACGTCGGTGAAGAGGAGGCTCAGGTCCCACTTATCGGAGTCGGGAATGTCGGTCCGGATCGGCGTCGTTGTCTCGCTCATGAGAGTGGCTGCTATACGCCCGCGCCCCGATGGCCGCAATGCGGCTGGCGCAGAGCTTTAGCGCGACAAGCGGCGCACTTTCCGACAGTCTACCGCCATGAAAAGCATGAAGAACTGGTATCTCCTAAGCGCAGTTTCCCTCCTGGCGACGAGCGGATTGGCATTGGCCGAAAGCGAAAAAACGATGATGCGCGAAGCGAAAGTGGATCGCATGCACGCGGAGCGGATCGCGCTCGCGGCGGCCCATGGCGGCAAGATCAAGGAAACCGAACTCGAGCGCGAGAATGGCAAACTGATTTGGTCCTGCGACATCATGAAGCCGGGCACGAAAGATATCACCGAGGTCGCGGTCGACGCGAAGCTCGGCAAGGTCATCTCGGTGAAGATCGAGAACGAGGCGGCCGAGAAGAAGGAAGCCGCCGAGGAAAAGGGCAAGAAAGACGACAAGGACTAGGCGCTCGCGCCCAATTCCGCGGCCGGTGCGGTTAGCCGCAGGATTTCCGCGTGCAGACGCTCCCACTCGACCGGCTTCGTGAGATGCTCATCAAAGCCGGCGCTACGGCTGGCCGCGAGATCGCTTTGCATGCCGAAACCACTGATCGCGATCGCCGGCGTCGCGCGATCGCGGCGGAACTCGCGCAGGAAGTCGAGCGCGCTGCCATCCGGCAAACCGAGATCGCTGATGATGAGATCGAAGTCAGAGCCGGCGAGCAGGGAGTGTGCGGCCGCGATACTGGCGGCGTGCGCCACGTGGTAGCCGACGCGTTCCAGCATGCGGCGCAGGGTGCGCGCGGTATCGGCGTGGTCCTCGATCAGCAGCAGAGAAAGCTTCCGTGCCTGTGTTTCGGCCGTAGCGAGCGGATAGGTCACGCCGCCGAGGAGCGAAGTCTGCATCGCATCCAGTTTGATCATGAAGGTCGTCCCGCAATTCGTCCCTTCGCTTTGCACCGTGATCTCGCCGTTGAGCAAGTCGACGACGCGCTTCGAGATGGCGAGACCGAGGCCGAGGCCGCCGTGCCTCGCATGAATGCCGCGGCCGCCCTGCTCGAAAGCGTCGAAGATTTTGGGCTGAAGCTGCGGCTCAATCCCCACGCCGGTGTCGGCGAACTCGATCAAGAGATGATGCGCCTCGTCGTTGAGGGTGCGGATGCGCAGCTCGCCGCCCGCGGGCGTAAACTTGACCGCGTTTTTAATGATGTTCCAAAAGACCTGCTGAAGCCGCGCGCTATCGGCCCAGCAATGATGCTCCGCCGCCGCCAGGTCCTGCACGACGAGCAGTGCTTTCCCCTCGATCTCGCTCTGCGAGATGGCGAGCGCTTCCGCGACGGAGGTGTGCACGTCGACCGGCTCGCGGTGCAGCTCATACTTGCCGTAGGCGATGCGAGTCAGGTCGAGCAGGTCATCGATCAAGAGCGTCTCGAGTTCGATGTTGCGCTGGATCATCTCGAGGTCGGCGCGGACCTGATCGCTGATCGCGGGGTCGCTCCGGATCGCGGCCGTCGCCATCAGCACCGGTGTGAGCGGGGTGCGGAGCTCGTGCGAAAGCATGGCGAGAAATTCATCCTTCACGCGATTAGCCTCCTCGGCCTGGAGCATCGCCCGGCGGAGCGCGCTCTCCGCCTGCTGCCGTTCTGTGATGTCGAGAAAGGTGGTGACCGCGCCGCGTAGCTCGCCCTCGCGCACGATCGGGTGGGCCCAGTACTCGACCGGGAAGCTGCTGCCATCTTTGCGGAAGAGCCGCTCGTCGTCGCGATGAGCGGATTGTCCGGTCTGCGCAGTGTGGTAGATCGGGCACTGCTCTTTCGCGTAGGGCGTGCCGTCGGGGTGCGAGTGATGGATGACGTCGTGCAGCGCGCGCCCGATGACTTCGTCTTCGCTCGTAAAACCGAGCGCGCGGAGGAAGGCGGCGTTGCAGAAAGTGGTCACGCCATCGCGATCGACGCCGTAGAAGGCATCGGCCGCGGAGTCAAGCAGGAGGCGGACAAACGCTTCCTTCTCGCGTAGCTCGGCCTCCGCGTGGCGGCGCTCGCTGACGTCGCGGAAAGTCCAAACCCAGCCGAGCCGGGCGTCGCCGCTTTGGATGGGCGAGCCAAAGCGTTCGAAGACGCGACCGTCCTTCATCGCCAGTTCCTCACGGACCGCTTCGTTCGGATGCTGGTAAACCTGCGCGACGCGCTCGAGAAACACCGCTGGATCGGCGGTTTGATTGGCCGCCCAGTGCAAGGCCGCTTCATCTGACTGCGAGGCGATGACGTCCTCCGGGAAACTCCACAGCGCGAGGAACTGCTGGTTGAAATGAATCATTCGCCCTTCCGGCGAGACGATGAGGATGCCGTCGAGCACGCTCTCGGTCAGCGCCTCGAGCAACTGCTTCTGGAAGGTGCCGCGCTCTTCCGCGTTCTTCCGCTCGGTGATGTCGGTCACGAGCGTGATGATGAACGCGGGCGCGTCCAATTCGCTCCGCAGGATCGAGCCGACCTTCTGCACCCAGATGTTGGCGCCGTTGCGGTGCACGTATCGGTTCTCGATCTTGAAGAACGGCATCTCGCCCGCGACCAGGCTGCGGGTGCGGATGTTGTTTTCCTCGACGTCGTCGGGATGGACGAGCTTCGGGAATCCGAGCGCACGCAGCTCCTCCTCGGTGTAGCCGACGATTTCGGAATAAGCCGGATTACATTGCACGAATTGCCCCTGCAGGTCGGTGATGGCGATGCCGGTCGCGGCGTGCTGGTAGATGCTGCGGAAGCGCTCCTCGCTCGCGCGCAGCTGCTGCTCGGCCACGCGCGCGGCGGTGATGTCTTCATGCACCAGCACCACCTCGCTCAACGCCCCCTCCTCGCTCCGCACCGGGTAGATGACGGCGCGCGTCCAGCGCGTCTGCCCGGCAAAGGCCCCGCGGTCCGGCACGTAGGCGACGGGCGGAATCTCGGCAGCCTCGCCCGCAAAAGCGCGGCGGAGATACGGCATCACTCCGCTTGCCTCCAGCTGCGGATCCTCGAGCAGGTTGTAGTCGCCGAGCTGGTCGAGCGTGATGCCCCAGAGCCGCTCCCAGGCGCGATTGACGCGCACGATCCGGCCGGAGGGATCGATGATCTGGAGACTGTACGGCAACTGCTCCACGAGCAGCCGGTAGCGCTCGGAATGGGCGCCGTTTTCTTCGTCCCGCTCCGTTTTGCTTTTCATCTGCCAGACGGGTCCGTCAATGGCCGGCCGGGAGCACGACCTCTGCGCCGCCAAATTCGTAAGAGACGAGGAGCGAGGAAATGAAACGCGGCCTGTGGCCTGTGTAACCGAGCGTGGGCGCGAAGGTCACATGAAGCTGGCGCGTCGGCTTCCAGCCAACAGTGGGAGCGAAGCTCAATTCATTCGCGGAGTGATGGCGGAAGGAATGGATCGCCTGCATCTCGGCTCCGATTTCCAGTTTACCGTCGCAAAGCCCGCGCGTGATCGCCTGGTCGAATTCCACTTCGGTCCCGCGCGAGCGATTCAATTCCTGCTGCAGGCCGAGGTTGCAGGCATAGGCGAGATCGTGCGTGAACTCATGCGCAAGGAGGAGCCGGGCCGCGAGCGCGTTGCCTTCGCGGTCAGCCCGATGGAAGACAGCGCGCCGGCCGAGCTGCGTGAAGTATTCCACACTCACGGCTGGGTTGAGCGGCAGCTTGTGCCAATCGGCAAAAGCATAGCGCGCCTCGACTCCGAGGCGGGACGCACGCACGGACGAGTCGAGCGCGACTTCGTTCTCGAGGCCGAGCTCGAACCGGTGCGGCAACCCGAAGTCGATCTCCTGCACCAGCTCGTGGCCGGTGCGGCCATGACCGCGACCCACTTGCCAGAGGTTGCCGACGAAAAGCTCGAAGGGGGAGAGGACATAGGCGCGCGTCGTGGCCGAGGCGCGGTTGCGTTCCGCCCAGGCCGGCTGGCCGTAGTCGCCGCGCTCGGTGAATTGATCGTGCTCCGCTTCCTCTTCGCCGGCGGTGGCACGCACCACCACGTCTTGTTGCTCCATCTCTTCCGCTTTCGCCGAGAGGCGATTGATGGAAAGGAGCAGAGCGAAGAGGAGAGCGGCACGTGGCATAACGGTGACGAGATATACGCTTGCGCGCCGGACGCCGCAACGCGTGCAGAATGCCGAAACTGCGCTAGAGATGGCAATGCTTCTGCGCTCGTTGGCTGCTCTTCTCCTCAGCGCGGGAGCGCTCGCAAATGTCGCCGCTGGCGCGGACGTCTCCTACAAATCGATCGCGCAAATCCCCATCGGCAGCGAAGGCGGCTGGGACATTCTCAGCGTCGATTCCGCCTCGCATCGTTTGTATCTGTCGCACTCGACCAAGGTCGTGGTGATCGACTTGGAGAAGAACGAAGTAGTCGGCGAAGTGACCGATACGCCCGGCGTGCACGCCATGATTGCCGTGCCCGAACTGAACCGCGGTTTCACTTCCAACGGCAAGGAGAACAAGGCGAGCGTGGTCGATTTGAAAACGCTCAAG
>JBKJKL010000337.1:0-2652 GCA_046597485.1 Chthoniobacterales bacterium | reverse complement strand
GTCGCGAGATCAGGATCACCGGCGACAACGAAGGGCAAAAAGCCGCTGCGCTTCGCGCTTTTCAGGACGGCAAAACGTTCGGCGAGCACGCTCATAGCGTCGCGGATACGGTCGCGAGGTCCTTGTCACCACGCCCGGAAAGATTGACCAAAATCGACTTCGAGCGGCCGAGCTTCTTCGCGATCCGCAAAGCGTGCGCGACCGCGTGCGCCGACTCGAGCGCAGGGATGATGCCCTCCATTTTCGACATTAAGTGGAAGGCCTCGAGCGCGGCCTCGTCACCTTCCGAGACATACTCAACGCGTTTCGCCTCGCGCAGATGCGCGTGCTCCGGGCCGATCGCTGGATAATCGAGCCCGGCGGAAATGGAATGGGTGTTCGCGATTTGGCCGGCCGCGTCCTGCAACACGTAGCTCATCGTGCCGTGCAGCACGCCCAGCTTGCCGCCGCCGTCCGGCGCGAAGCGCGCAGAATGCTCGCCCAGCCGCTCGCCCTTGCCGCCTGCCTCCACTCCGATCATGCGGACTGACTTGTCGCCGAGGAAGGCGTGGAAAAACCCGATCGCGTTCGAGCCGCCGCCGATGCAGGCCACGAGCACATCCGGCAGCTTTCCTTCTCGCGCGCGGAACTGCCGCCGCGCCTCCACTCCAATGACGCTCTGGAATTCGCGCACCATGAGCGGATAGGGATGCGGCCCGAGCGCGCTGCCTAACAAGTAGTAGGTCTCGCGCGCATTCGCGACCCAGTCGCGAAGCGCTTCATTGATCGCGTCCTTCAAGGTGCGCGAGCCGTTATCGACCTGCCGCACTTCGGCTCCGAGCAGACGCATGCGGAGGACATTTGGTTCCTGCCGCCGCATGTCCTCCGCGCCCATGTAGACGACGCAATCAAGCCCGAGCAGCGCGCAAACAGTCGCCGTCGCGACGCCGTGCTGGCCCGCGCCGGTCTCCGCGATGATGCGGCGTTTGCCCATCTTCTCCGCGAGCAGGCCCTGGCCGAGCGCGTTGTTGATCTTATGCGCGCCGGTGTGGAGCAGGTCTTCGCGCTTTAGGAAAATGCGCGCCCCGCCGGCGTGCTCCGTCAGACGTGCAGCAGGACCGAGTGGCGTGGGCCGGCCGGTATATTCGCGCTGCAACTCGGCAAAGCGTTTCTTGAAGGCCGAGTCACGCCGCAGCGCGCGGTAGGCCGTGGTCAGCTCCTCGAGAGGCGCGACCAGTGTCTCCGCGACAAAGCGGCCGCCGTATTGGCCCCAGAATCCCTGGGCGTCGGGTTGAGTCTGCAGTTTCATGAAAGGGAAGGGCCGCGCGCCGCGGCGACGAAGCGTTTCAGTTTATCCGGATCCTTGTGGCCGGGGCTGCTCTCGATGCCGCTGCAAACGTCGACTGCAAACGGCCGCACCGTCCGGATCGCTTCCGCGACATTTTCCGGTGTCAGCCCACCGGCGACGATGAGCCGCCTCACGTGTGACTTCACTTCGCGCGCGATGGACCAGTCAAAGCATTCCCCCGTTCCGCCGCGCGCCTGTGAGCTGTGCGCATCGAGCAAGATGGCGTCGCACTCATACTGCGCCGCGGTCTCCGGAGAAAAATTGTCACCGACGCGGAGAGCCTTGATGACCGAAGGCGCGGCGAGCGCCTGCGCGCAGGCGGGCGATTCGTCCCCGTGCAATTGAACGGCGGACAAGGAAAGCTCCCGCGCGATCTCTTCCACGAGCGCTCGCTCCTGATCGACAAACACGCCCACGAAACGCATCGCCGGATATTCGCGTCGCACTGCCTCGACGATGAGCCGTCCAGCCTTGCGCGAGATGCAGCGTTTACTCACTGGCGCAAAATTCAGCCCGATCATCTCGACGCCAGCCGCCGCGCAAAGGAGCGCGTCCTCGACCGTTGTCACGCCGCAGACCTTGATTTCCGCCAGGCCGCGGAGCGTGCGCACCATCGCGGCCGGATCGGGCGCGCGCATGAGCGATTCGCCAATGAGGAAGCCTCGATAGCCGCACGCCGCCAGTCGCGTGATATCCGCTGCGGACGAAATCCCGCTCTCGCTAACCAACACTGCATCGGGCGGCGCGAGGGCCGCCAGTGTCTCCGAAGTGGTGAGCGATGTCTTGAAGCTGTGCAGGTCGCGATTGTTGACGCCAATAAGGCGCGCGCCCGATGCCGCCGCGCGCTTCATTTCTTCCGCGGTGTGCACTTCGATGAGCGCGTCGAGACCCAGTTCATCTTCGGCGCGCACGCGGAAACGTCGCAATTCATCGTCAGTTAACGCAGCGACGATGAGAAGGATCACATCGGCGCCGGCCGCGGCGGCTTCGTCGATTTGGAACTCCGAGACGAGGAAATCTTTTCGCAGAATCGGCAGATCGCTCACCGCGCGCGCGGCTTTCAGATCGTCGAGCGAGCCGCGGAAAAAAGCGGGCTCGGTCAGAATGGAAAGAGCGCAAACGCCGGCCGAGTCGTAGGCGCGCACCGTGGCGGCCAGATCGGCGTCAAGCCGGATGGGACCGAGTGACGGCGAGGCGCGTTTGAATTCTGCAATGATCTGCACGCCGTCCCCTTGCAAAGCCGCGCGCAGTCGATGCGGACCGCGGCTGAGCGCGTTGGCGGCGTGCCGCATTCCCGCGATGTCCGCGTCCGTGATGGGCGCGAG
>JBKJKL010000011.1:0-7400 GCA_046597485.1 Chthoniobacterales bacterium | reverse complement strand
TCTCGACGTAGCTCGCATCACCCTTGTGCTGCTTCGCCAGGTCGGCATACCGCGAGATCTGCTGGAGCGTCGTATTGGGCTCGGTCGCAGTCGTGGCGATCCACTTCAGGTCTTCTTGATCGAGCATAATTCCACTAGCGCTCGACGTTATCTCGCTCACCCGAGCAAGCCCACCAGACGCCGCCGAGGACGACAGTGAGGGCAATTGTGAATGAGCTGAGTGTAAACATTCTCGATGCGATGGTTAGAATTCAGCACGCTTCATGCCGCCTTCGTTTGGAGGGGTCAACGCGAATCTGTTTAGCCAGAGGTTTATTTTCGCGTCCTTAAAGGCTCAGGCGTTTACAGCTGATTTAACCGGTCGCGGTCGCGGCGCGATGATCGTTTTTCCCCAAGGCCACCCGGACGGCGGCGGTGACCTCCTCCGCGGTGACTTCCTTCATGCAGCGGAAATCAATTGGACACTCACGGAGGAAGCAGGGACTGCAGGCAACGTGGCGACGCATCACTGTGTGACCGTCGCCGAGCGGACCGGTCAGGCGATGTTCAGTGGAGCCGAAGATCGCGACCACTGGGACGCCGAGGAGTGCCGCGAGATGCATCGTGCCGGTGTCATTCGTGAGCAGGAGCCGGCAGGCGCGCAGTTCCGCGATCAGCTCCTCCAGCGAAGTCTGGCCGATGCGATTGACCGCTCGCTCACCGAGTTGTGCGGCGATGATCTCTCCCACCGGTTGGTCCGTCGCGGTGCCGAAAAGTTGCCACTGCACCGGATGCTCGGCGGCGATGGCGTTTGCCACTTCCGCGAAGCGCTCGGGCAGCCAACGCTTGGCTGGTCCGTATTCCGCGCCGGGGCACAGGCCGAGTTTGACCACACCGTTGGCCGGCAGCGGTGGGAATGAGAGCAGGGAAATGGCGGGCGCGCCGAGGCTCTTTGCCAGCCGCGCGTAACGATGGACCTGGTGCTCGATCGGTCCCGGTTTTTTGCGTTCCGGCGCAAACTGATTCAAGAGCCAGGCGCGATGGTTCCCGCGAAATCCGATCCGGCGCGGCACCCCGGCAAGGAAAACTTCCAGCGCGGTCCGAAGCGAATTCGGCAGGAGCACCGCGACGTCGAAGCGCGGCTGCGCGCGGAGCAGGCGCACCGTGCCTAACAAGTGGTTAGCCGGCAGAGCGAGGACCTCGTCCACCTCCGGGAGCAAACGCCAAAACGGCGCCAGTTTTGCCGGCGCGGCTACGGTGAGATGCGCGTCCGGACGGCCATGCTTTAACGAGCGGACTGCTTCCGCGGCGATCACGCTATCCCCGAGCCAGTTCGGGCTCCGCACCAGGATGCGGAACGGCTGCAGCTTTTCGCGCTCAAACCACGGCGGGTAAAAAATCCCGCGTTTGTAATCGGTCAGGAGGAAATTCGGCTCCGGCGTTTTCCAGCGATTGTGCAGCCAAAACCAATCCTCCGGCGCGGCCAGCACCTGCTCCTCGAAGGCGCGGCTGATCTTCGCGGTCAGCGACTCGAGCGTGTCGTCTGCGGTGTTCAGCGCCGGCGTGAAGCTCAATCCCCAGCGCCCCGGCGCGATTGTTCTCACGGCCGCGACCAGGACATCGGCGCCCGTGCCGCGCGCGAGCAGCGCGGGCAGGATCGTGCTTGAGGCGAGCCGGTTAAAAAACGGAACCCAGACGCCGTGATTCCCCGCGTGTTGATCAGCGAAAATCCCGAGGGCCGCGCCGCTCCGGACGAACTCCGCGGCCTTCACGAAGCCCTGGCTGCGATCGAAAAGCTGAAGGCCGGCCCGCGCGCGTTGCTTGCGCAGTGCTTCGTCGAGCCGCGTGTTGCGGAGCGGCTGATAGACCGTGCCCATTCGCGCGCCGACGAAGAGCGCGGGGAGCATTTGCGCCATCGCCTCCCAGTTCGCGGCATGGCTCAGGATGACGATGAGCGGGCGCTCGGGATATTGCGCGGTGATGGCGAGCGAGGCGTCGTCTATCTCCACGCAACGCCGCACGGCCTCGAGCGGCATCCCGGTCATCTTCAAACCGCAGGCGATGTTTGCGCCCAGCCGGTAGAAGTGGCGGCGGGCAAGACCGCGCCGCTCGCTTGGGGTCATCTTCTCCGCGAAAACGATTTCGAGATTGCGCAGGACGATGCGCCGATATTGCGGCGCGCAGAAGGACGCGAGCACCCCGAGAATCCCGCCGAGATGGTAGAGCAGGCGCAACGGCACGAGGCGCGTGAGCGCGGTCGCCGCGCGGTAGCCGAGGTAAATGCCGTGGTCGAGCATGCAGGATCCCAGCGCTTCGCGACCCGGTGACGGGCCGGCACCAGTGTGAGGGGCGGCGGGCGCGGGAGGGTAAATTTGCCTGCCTCGCCCTTCAATCAATATAATGTGCCCGTGTTGCAGCCCTCTGGTCATCCTCTTCGCTCGGACTTCGCGCGCCTCCTTGCGCGCCGCTTTGGCGAAGCAAAGCTGGCGCTCGTTGGCCTAACGAGTGCCCAGCCCGGCGCGCAGGCGTTGATCTGTGAGTCGGTCGCCGCGCTTGCGGCCACGCCGGCGCCGGGGCTCGACACCGTCCTCTGGTTCTTCCCGCACACGAACGGGAGCGACGCCGAGGACGTGGCCGGCTTGGCGGCGGCGGTGAATGAGATCGTGCTCCTGCCCGGCCGGGGCAGTGACGTGGCCAAGCGCCGGCCGGAACTGGTCGAACGCTTCCGCGCGTTTGGCTTTGCGCCCGATTACGATTTCGATCTCGCGGAGTTCGACAGCGGCGCGCTCCGGCTCGTGCGTGGTGTGAAGGTGAACGCCGATTTCGTCCCCGCGGTCGAGACGGCGTTCGCGCGTTTGAACGAACGCGTGCGCGGGCTCGAGCGTTCGCTCCGCACGCGCATGTCGGAGTTGGAGGCAGCCGACCGTCACATCGCAAAGCTGGAGGAAAAGGTGCTCAGCTTGAAGGAAGCGAAGCGCGCGCTGAAGCAACTAAAGGAAGAAAAGCAGGCGCTGCGCAAATCGGCCGAGCGCAAAGTGGGGCAGGTGATCCTCGCGCCCTATCTGCTTCCGCAAAAACTTTTCCGCGAAGTGAAGAAACGCGTCCAGCCCGCGACGAAGGCGCCCGCGCAGACAGTCACCTCGGCGAGCGAATACCAGGCCTGGCTCGCGCGCCACAGCGCGACCGCGAACGATTTGCAGCGAATGCGCGCGGCGGCGGAAGCCTTCGAGTTTCAGCCGTTGATCAGCATCATCATGCCGGTCTTCAACACACCGCCCGATTGGCTGGAGGCGGCGATCGATTCCATCATCGCGCAGGCCTGGCCGCATTGGGAATTGATCCTGATCGATGACGGCTCGAGCAACGAGGCGACGCTGGAAGCTTTGCCGCGGCTGGCGCAGAAAGACGCGCGCCTTCGTCTCGAACGGCTCGGAAAAGCAGGCGGCATTTCCGTCGCGTCGAATCGCGGTCTCGCGGTCGCGCGCGGTGAATGGATCGCGCTCGTCGACCACGACGATGTGCTTGAGCCGGACGCGTTTTTCCATTTTGCGCAGCTCCTCCAGACGGAGCGCAATGCGGACCTGATTTACTCCGACGAAGACAAGCTGACCGAGCAAGGGCCGGACGCGCCGATTTTTAAGCCCGATTGGTCGCCGGATTTTTTTCTCTCCTACAACTACATTGTCCACCTGAGCTGCATCAGGCGCGAGCTCGTCGAGCAGGTCGGCGGCTTCCGCGCCGAGTTTGACGGCGCGCAGGATTACGATCTCCTCCTCCGCCTGATCGAGATCACCGATCGCATCCATCACATTCCGCGCGTCCTTTATCACTGGCGGCGCAGCACCACCTCGACCTCGGATAACATTCGGCGAAAACCGAAGGCCCTCGAGGCGGGCAAAAAAGCGATCGACGAGCACCTCGTCCGCATCGGGCAGCCGGGCTATGTGGCGGTCGACTGGCGGACGCACGCCTACCACGTGAAGCGCGAGATCATCCAGCCGCATCGCGTCTGCATCATCATCCCGGCGCGCGACAACATCCCGCTCCTGGCTCGTTGCATTGACAGCCTCGTCACTCACACGAGCTACGAGAACTACGAGATCGTGATCGTCGATAACGACAGCGAGACGGCCGAAGCGCGCGACTATTTCGCGAGCACCCCGCATCGATTGCTCCACTATTCTGGGCCGTTCAATTTCTCCGCGATCAATAACCTTGCGGTCGAGCAGACGACCTGTCCGTGGCTCCTTTTCCTGAACAACGACGTCGAGGTAATCGATAGCGAATGGCTGACCGCAATGGTCGAGCATGTGCAGCGGCCGGAGGTGGGCGCGGTCGGCGCGCGTCTGCTTTATCCGGATAACACGATCCAGCATGCCGGCGTCGTGCTCGGGGTCGGCGGCATCGCGCAGCATGCTTTCCGCGGTTTTCCGGCGGAAGACCCAGGCGTCTGCCGCCAGTTGCAGGTCATGCGCAACTACAGCTCGGTCACCGCGGCCTGTCTGCTCACGCGGCGCGAAGTCTTCCTGGAGGTGGGCGGCTTCGATGAAGAGCAGCTCCCGGTCACTTTCAACGATGTCGACCTCTGCCTGAAGATGCGGCGCGCCGGCTACCTCGTCGTCTACACGCCTTTCGCGCGCCTTTATCATCATGAATCGGCCACCCGACGGCGCAGCGTTGAAGCGCGCGAGACGGAAGTCGTCCGCGAGCGCTGGCCCGATCTCCTGGCGCGCGATCCCTATTACAATCCAAATCTTTCGCGCGAACGTGCCGACTTCTCCTTGGGCGTGTAATGGTTCTCCCGCATGAAGACACCTGACTCGAACTTGTGGGCCGGACTTTCAGCCGAGGCGCAGGCCGCGCTTGTGACGCGCGATTACGGCGCCGGCTCGTTTGCCGAACAGCTCGCGCAGTCCGGGATTGAAGCCGGGAAGCTGGTCGCGGCCGATCGCGCGAAAGCGGACGTGAAGGAAGCCTGGATTCCGGGCGTGGAAATTTTCACGCGCGCCATCTATCCGCAGCGCCACCGCGGCTTCTTCGGCGAGTTTGCACGGCGCGACGAAGGCGCGCTCGCGAAGATCGGTTTCTGGCCGGCGCAATGGGCCACCGCGCGGATGTTCGCCGAGACCGCGAAAGGTTTTCATATTCATCCGCCGAGCATCCCGGAAGGAACGAGCGCGGCGGATTGGTTCCAGCAGCTCTTCGTCACTGAACCGGAAAACTTCGAACGTCGCCGCTATCAGCACGAGCAGTGGGACGTGATGTTTTTCGTGCAGGGCGTGGCGGAGATGTTCCTGCGCGATGCGCGCGATGGGATGCCGGCGCGCACGATGCGCTTCATCGTCGACGGCGACGACCATCGCGGGCCGAACAACGTCGGCGTCGTCATCCCACCCGGGGTCGCGCATGCCATTCGCGCCGAAGGCTCGACCGACCTGATCATGGTTTACGGCACGAGCACTTCCTTCCGGCCGGACTACGAAGGCCGGATCGCGAGCGAAGTAGAGACCGCGCACTTGCCGGAATCCTGGCAGCGTTATCTCGAGAAGTAGCTGCCGCATGATCGCGCGGCAGTTCGAGGAGGCAGAGCCGGAACTGATGGATCGGCCGGACGCGTCGCCGGCCGAGCTCGAGGCTGCGTTGCACAGCCTATATGCGCTCAATCGTTATTTCGGCAGCTACCGCATCATCGCGCGTTTCCTCCGCCGCTGGATGAAACAGGGCGACCGGCTGCGCGTGCTCGACCTCTGCACCGGCTCGGCCGATATCCCGCGCTTCATCGCCGAGCGCGCGCGCAAAGTGGGCGCGGAGGTCGCGATCACCGCGGTCGATTTCCAGCCGACGACGATCGCGATGGCGCGGCGGATGAGCGCGGACTATCCGGAGATCGACTGCGTGCAGGCTGATGTTCTGCAATACAAAGACGCGGAGCTCTACGACCTCGTGGTCTGCTCGCTCGCGCTCCATCATTTTTCCGAAGCGGACGCCGTCCGGCTTTTGCAGCGCGCGCGCGAGTTGTCCCGCCGCCATGTGCTCATCTCCGATTTGCGGCGCGGGCTGCTCGGCATCGTCGGCGTGCACCTACTCACGGCGGTTATTTTTTCCGACCGGATGACGCGCGCGGATGGACGCGCCTCGGTGCGGCGTGCGTTTACTCTTGCGGAGCTTTGCGCGCTTGCGCGGCGCGCGGGCTGGGAGAATTTCCGCGCGCGCCGGTTCCGCTTCGCGCGGCAAGCCATCTGGATCGAATGAAAATTCTCACCACTGCCCGAGCGGCGCATGACTACGCCGCGCAGAGCGAGGCCCGTCGCGTCCTCGTCCCAACGATGGGCGCCTTGCACCGCGGCCATCTGGAGCTGCTGCGCATCGCACGCGAAGCGGCCGGTGCGCAGGGCGAAGTGGCGGTCAGCATTTTCGTGAACCCGCTCCAGTTCGAACCGGGCGCGGATTTCGAACGCTACCCGCGCCCGGAGAACGAGGACGAGGCACTCTGCCGCGCCGCGGGCGTGGACGTAATCTTCCGCCCCGCGCCTAACGAGATGTATGTCAGTAATCGTTCCACCTTCGTTGATGAGAGCGCGCTCGCGCTCGTCCTCGAAGGCGGGGCGCGACCCGGACATTTTCGCGGCGTTTGCACGGTAGTGACGAAGCTATTTCATCTCCTCGCGCCGCAGGCCGCTGTCTTTGGCGAGAAAGATTTTCAGCAGCTCGCGATCATCCGCCGGATGGTACGCGACCTTGATTTCCCGATCGACATCATCGGCGTGCCGACGGTGCGGGAAGAGGACGGGCTCGCCTGCAGCTCGCGCAACAAATACCTCAACGCGGACGAACGGCGGCAGGCGCCGATCCTGCGCGCGGCGTTACTGGAGGCGGTTGAGCGTGTGCAGATCGGCGAGACTTCCGCAGAAGCGTTGCTCTTGAGTTTGGCGCGTCGGATCGAGACCGCGCCGTTAGCCCGGATCGATTATGTGGAACTGGTCGACGCGGAAACGCTGCAGCCGCGCGCGCGGGTTGAGCCGAATTCGCTCCTCGCGCTCGCCGTTTTCTTTGGCAAAACTCGCCTGATCGATAACATCCGCCTCCCGTGAAGGAATTCGATTTCGTCGTCATCGGCAGCGGCATCGCCGGTCTGACCTTCGCGCTCAAGGCGGCGAAGCATGGAACCGTCGCCGTGATCACAAAGCGCCGCGGCGCGGACACAAACACTGCTTGGGCGCAGGGCGGGATCGCCTGCGTGACAAGCAGCGAGGATTCTTTCGAGCTCCATCTGCGCGACACCCTCGGCGCCGGCGCGGGGCTCTGCGACGAAGCGACCGCGCGCACCATTATTACTGAGGGACCGGAGCGCATTCAGGAGCTGATCGATTTCGGTCTGCATTTCGACCAACGCGAAGTCTCCGGGCATCGCGAGCTCGATC
>JBKJKL010000248.1:0-2696 GCA_046597485.1 Chthoniobacterales bacterium | reverse complement strand
CTTCGTTTTTCCGCGCAGGGGGAATCGCCGCACGCCGGCATCGGGATGCTGATTCTGCTTTTCTCCGCGTTCATCTGGTCGGCCGGTTCGCTCTATTCGCGGAAGGCGAAAAACGCTTCCTCGCCCTTCCTCGCCGCTGGACAGCAGATGCTCTGCGGCGGTGCCCTGATGCTCGCGATCGGGCTGGCCCGCGGCGAACTGCGCGAATTCCATCCAGACGCGATCAGCTATCTCTCGTTAGGCTCGTTCGCCTATCTCGTCGTGATCGGTGGCATCATTGGCTACGCGTCTTACGCCTATCTCCTGCGTCACTGCGATCCGGCGAAGGTCGCGACGTATGCCTATGTGAATCCGATCGTGGCCGTGCTTCTCGGCGCATTTTTCGCTGGTGAGAAGTTGAGCGGACGCGCGTTGGTCGCGGCGGTGCTCATTGGTGGATCGGTCGCGCTCGTCATCACCGGCGGCCGGAAGAAGCAAAACTCAGCGAGCTCAATGGCGCGGTGCGTCCGGCCCGCCGAATAGCGCTCTACCACTGCATCACGCTGCTCGCCCAGGTCAGCCCGCCGCCGAAGACGACGAGGAGGACGTAATCGCCGCGCTTGATCCGGCCGGTGCGGTTCGCCTCGTCGAGCGCAATCGCCACCGCCGCGGCAGAGGTGTTGCCATAGCGGTCGACATTCACAAAGAAGCGCTCGCGCGGAATGCCGAGCCGCTCGCCGATCGCTTCAATAATGCGCAGGTTCGCCTGGTGCGGGATAACGCAGGCAATGTCCTCGATCGTGAGACCGGCGAGGTCGAGTGCCTTCTTCGAGGCGCTCAACATCGAGATGACGGCCTGCTTATAAACGTCCTTCCCGGACATGTGAATCGTCTGGAGGTGTTGATCCGCGTTCGCCGCCGTGATGGGCGTTTTCGAGCCGCCGCCCGGCATGAAAAGAATGTCGGCGTAGTTCCCATCGCTTCCGATGTGGGTGCTAATCACGCCATGTTCGCTCGCGTCGCGGTGCTTCAGGATAACGGCCCCGGCGCCGTCGCCAAAGAGCACGCAAGTGTTCCGGTCAGTCCAGTTCGTGATCGTGCTCAGCTTCTCCGCCCCGATAACGAGGACCGTCTCGTAGGTATGCGAGGTGATGAACTGCTGCCCGATCTCGACCGCAAAAAGGAAACCGGCGCAGGCGGCCGAGATATCGAGACAGGCGGCGTTCGTCGCCCCGATCGTCCGCTGGACGAGACAGGCAGTGGCAGGAAACATCATGTCCGGCGTAGTCGTGGCGACGAGGATGAGATCGATCTCTTCGCTGGTGACATTGGCCTGCTCCATCGCGTTGCGGGCGGCTTTGACCGCCATGTCGCTGGTGTGCTCGTCATCCGCCGCGATGCGCCGCTCGCGGATACCGGTGCGGGTCGTGATCCATTCGTCGTTGGTGTCGACGAATTTCGAGATCTCCTCGTTCGTCAGGATGCGCTCCGGCACGTAACTGCCGGTGCCGACAATGGAGACAGAGCGAGTCGGCTTAGCCGATCGCCGCGGCTTCGAGCGGAGCGGTGGTTTCATTGAAACGGCGAATCTCCTCGACGATATGCGGGTTCACTTCGTGTTCGATCGACTCCGCCGCGACGCGCAACGCGTTCTTGATCGCGAGCGGCGTACTGGCGCCGTGCGCAATGATGCAGATCCCATTCACGCCCAGTAAGGGCGAGCCGCCGTATTCTTCCCAGTTCACCTTTTTGCGGATGGCCTTGAAGGCGTTCTGCGAAAGATATGCGCCCGCCATCCGGATTTTGTTCTTCATCAGCTCGTGCTTCAGCCACTTGAAGATGGCGTCGCCGACGGACTCGCACGTTTTCAGGATAACGTTGCCGACGAAGCCGTCGCACACCACTACCTCGACCGGATCAGCAAAGAGATCGTGCCCCTCGATGTTGCCGCGGAAGTTCAGGCTGCTCCCTTTGAGGAGCTTGAAGACGTCCTTCGTGAAATCGCTCCCTTTCATGTCCTCCTCGCCGATCGACATCAGCCCGACGCAGGGGTTCGCGTAGCCAAGGACGTGGCGGGAATAAACTGCGCCCATGATGCCATATTGCAGGAGGTGAATCGGGCGCGCGTCGACGTTTGCGCCCGCATCGATAAGCGCGAAGAGATTCGTCTCCGTCGGCAGGATGGTGGCGATGCCGGGCCGTTCGACGCCAGGCAGGGTGCGCAGCTTGATCGTGGTTGCCGCGACGGCGGCGCCGGTGTGGCCGGCACTGACCACGGCATCGGCCTGGCCGCTTTTCACCAAGTCGACCGCGCGGCTGATCGAGGAATCCTTTTTCCGGCGGACGGACTCGACCGCCTTGTCGCACATCTCGACCACCTGGGTGGAGTGCACGATCTCGATCCGGCGATCGTTGCAGTTTTGCTTCTTCAGCTCTGCTTCGATTTGCGCGCTGTCTCCAACAAGAAAAAGTTTGTCGATGCTGGCGTTTTCGCGCAGTGCCATTGAGGCGCCGGTGGCGAGCGCAGGCGGACCGAAGTCGCCGCCCATGGCATCGAGTGCTATTTTCATGGCCGCAGACAGAGACGGGAAATGCCAAACGGCAAGGGGAAGCCGGAGAGGTTGCGCTCTGCCTTGTCAGGGAGGCAGGGGACGGGGGCGTGGTTCCGTCCCAAAGATGACGCCGATCAGCCGCCCCCGATGAGGGTGCGGTTCGGG
>JBKJKL010000223.1:0-2889 GCA_046597485.1 Chthoniobacterales bacterium | reverse complement strand
CTGCAAAGTCTACCTCGATCGCCAGCGGAAGCTCGCATCCGCTGCGGCCTGATGTCGTTGTTCCGGGAGATGGGCGGATCGCGCACTAACGAAGCACAGTCCGTCCCGGGTGTGCGGCTGCCGGGCGTCTCGCCTGGCGATTCCACACGGAGAGGAGGCGACGAGCAGGCGAGACGCCTGTTTTCCGCACAGCCGGGACGGCCGTGCTCCGTCGCGGTGCACTCCTGATCGATGACAATTGACCGCGTCAGTTTTCGCGGCTGGGCGAGAAACCTTCGCCTCGCGAACGAGCACGCCGAAGTGATCATCACGCTTGATGTCGGCCCGCGCGTGATCTCCTATCGGCTGACAAAGGGCGAGAACGTCTTCAAGACGTTCGACGAGCAACTCGGCGGCACCGGTGAAGCGGCATGGAAGTCGCGCGGCGGCCATCGCTTCTGGCTCGCGCCGGAGGATCCGATGCTGAGTTATTTACCGGACAACAGCGCGATTGAACACCGTGTCATCTCCGACTTCGAGATTGAAGTGAGCAACGCGCCTAACGAGCAGTTGCCCATCCGGAAAGTAATGACCGTCGCCCTCGATTCCGAAGCGGCGCGCGTGACGGTTCGCCATCGGGCGCAGAACACCGGCGACCAGCCGTGGCCGACCGCGACCTGGGGCTTGAGCGTGATGGCGCCCGGCGGGATCGAAATCATCCCGCTGCCGCCGCTGGGCGAACATCCGCGCGATCTGCTGCCGAATCGGCCCATGGTGCTCTGGCCATTCACCGACATGACCGACGCGCGCTATCGCTGGGGCCGCCGTTTCGTCACGGTGCGGCAGGCGGACGCCGGCCCGACGAAGCTCGGCTTATCGCATCGCGAGAATTGGGTGGCCTATCACAACGGCGACTCGCTCTTCGTGAAACAGATCGAGTTTCGCGAAGGGACGACCTACCCCGATTACGGCTGCAATTTCGAGACCTTCACTAACGAAGAGATGCTCGAGGTCGAGGCGCTCGGCCCGCTGGTCACGCTCGCTCCCGGCGAATTCACCGAGCACACCGAGCGCTGGGAACTGTTCAGCGGTGTAACCGCTCCACCGGCCGACGAAGACGCGCTCGCGGAATGGGTCGCGCCGTTCGTCACGACGCGACCCTCAGCCTGACCTTTAACGGTATGCCGGTCCCGGCGCGGAAGGCACGTGGCTGGCGCTGCAGAACGATCTGCAGCCGCCCGCCGAACCGCGTGCCTAACGAATGCGCGGCTTGACACCAAATGGCGCGGCCGCATAGCGTCGGCGGCCTAACAAGTGAAGCAGACAGCTTCACGGCTTGCCCAGACAGGGTGCCGGGGTTCCGGACGAGCTATCACCTCCACAAGAAAGAGTTCGTCCATGAAAATCAGTATCCCTGTTTCAATTCTCACCCTCGGTCTCGCCCTCCCACTTTGGGCGCAGAGTCCTTCGCCGGCAGCTTCGCCAGGTTCGGCCGCCGCCGCGGGCAGCCCTGCCAGCGGAGCTTCCTCGCGCAACACCGACCTCTACCACGTGCATTTCGCCAAGTCGGCGGTCGGCAAAGCTGCCGAGCATGGTGATTTCTTAAAGAAGCCAGATCCGGACGCTCCGATGCCCGGGCACTTCATCGTTCTGCGACATCAGAACGGCGACAGCTGGGATTATTGCGTTATCTCACACCTCGGCACCAAGGCCACGCTTGATGCCGCCCGTCCCGCGCCGCCGGCAGCGGTCCCGGCCCTGAACGAATGGCACACCGATACCTATGCAGCGGGCCCGGCGTGGACGCAGTTCGCGAAGGAAATGGGCGTCGATGACGCCGCGAAATCCGCCACCTCCGCCTACGTCGTCTCGATTTATCGACCGGCCCCCGGACAGCGTGAGGCGCTCGACAAATTCATGAACGAGCCGCCCGATCGCGCAAGCGACAGCACCTCGGGCAATGTGGTGCTGCAGCATATGGAGGGAGCCGCGTGGACGTTCCTGAAGGTATCGCGGAATAATTCCTGGGCTGACTTCGGCAAAGACATGGCGGCCGGGATCGCCGGGATGAACAAATCCGACGCCGGCTGGTTCAAGCTCCGCAACATGGCCGGATTTCACACCGATACGCTCTGCGATCGGCTCGCGCCTTAGTTTGCCGCCAACTGCTCGCCTCGATGCGGTGACATGCCGCATCGAGGCCGAGCCGCCGCGCGCCGTGCGCTGCGGGCTCGGCATTGGCTCGTGACGCGCCGAACTTTTCGCCTAATGTTCGCGCGCCCCAATGCCGCGGAATCACGAGCTTAAAAAAATCCTGCTCATCGGCTCCGGCCCCATCGTTATCGGGCAGGGCTGCGAGTTTGATTATTCCGGCGTGCAAGCGTGCAAGGCGCTGAAGGAAGAGGGCTACGAGGTCGTGCTCGTGAATTCGAACCCGGCCACGATCATGACCGATCCGGAATTCGCGGATCGCACCTACATCGAGCCGATCACCCCGCAGGTGGTGGAGGCGATTCTCGAGCGCGAAAAGCCGGACGCGATCCTGCCCACGATGGGCGGCCAGACTGCGCTCAACACCGCGATGGAGTTGAACCGCAACGGCGCGCTCGCCCGCCACGGCGTGAAATTGATTGGCGCCAACGCGCAGGCGATCGCGAAGGGCGAAGACCGCCAGTTATTCAAGGAAGCGATGCTGCGCATTGGCCTCGACGTGCCGCGTTCCGGCATCGCGCATGACATCGCCGATCTGGCTCGGATCGCGGAGTTCATCGGCGCTTTCCCGCTCATCATCCGGCCGGCGTTTACGCTCGGCGGCTCGTCCAGTTCCTCGCGGTTGTAAGCGATCCCACCGCCCGAGCCGCCGAGCGTAAACGCCGGCCGGATGATGAGCGGGAAAGCGCCGATGAACTC
>JBKJKL010000217.1:0-2609 GCA_046597485.1 Chthoniobacterales bacterium | reverse complement strand
TCCAATCAGGGCGTCACTTTGAGCGACGCCGGGACGAGCGCGAATCTGGTGCAGGGCAACTTAATCGGCCTCGACGTCACCGGGCGGGTTGCTTTGCCGAATCAGTTCTCGGGGGTCGATCTCTTCCTCGCCGCGAGCGGCAACACGATCGGCGGCACGACGGCTGGCGCGCGCAATTATATCTCCGGCAACGCCAACTCCGGGATCGTCCTCAGTGGCAGCGGGACCAACGGCAATCTCGTGCAGGGCAACACGATCGGGCGAAACATGGCCGGCGCGAATCTGTCGAATGCATTTCAGGGGATCGCGCTCTTCGGCGGCGCGCAGTCGAACGCCATCGGTGGGAGCAGTCTGGGGGCGGGCAATATGATCGCGGGTAACGGCTATGAAGGCGTCGCCTTCTTTGACGCGGCCACGCTCGGAAACGCGCTCAGTCAGAATTCGATTTTCGAGAACTTCCGCGGGATCGGCCTTTACTCCGGCGCGAATAATAATCAGGCGGCGCCGGTGGTGAACGGCGCCCTTCTCTCCACCAATACGAACCCAAGCGGGACTGACCTGAGCGGCAATTTGCAATCGACCGCGAACAGCAGCTTCCGGATCGAGTTTTTCGCCAACCCCGCGGGCACGGATGAGGGGCGCACCTTCATCGGCTCGGTCGTCGCCACGAGCGATGGCTCCGGCGCGGCCAGCTTCGGCCCGGTGCAGCTCGCGAGCGCGGTCCCGGCCGGCAATGTCATCACGGCAACGGCCACGGATGGGAACGGCAACACGTCACAGTTTTCCGCGCCGCTCGTCATCACGACGACGGACTCCGATAGCGACGGCGTTCCGGACAATTGGCTCCTCCTCTATTTCGGCCACGCCACCGGTCAGGCGGGCGACAAATCGCGGGCGGACGATGACGCCGACGGCGATGGCCGGACGAATCTGCAGGAATTTCCCGCCGGGACAGATCCGAAGTCCGGCTCGAGTTTCCTGCGCGTGGTGGCGAGCGCGCGCAGCGGTAACGACATCTCATTCAACTTCTCGTCTGTGCCCGGGAAAACTTATCGCGTCGAGGCAAAGGATGGCTGGCTTGCGAACTGGTTCAACTTCCAGGACGGAGTCGTCGCGACCGGCTTCAGCACGCAGATCAACGACCTCGGCGGACGCAGCCTGCCCTATCGAATTTATCGCGTGTCGGTGCAGCCGTGACGGACTGCCGCTGGCCGGCGATCTTGCGTCGTAGCGGCGAGCTTTATGGATGTGGAACGCGAGCGGCGGTGTCGTGTGCAAGCAGTCGGATCGTGCAATGATGAGCCCCGCTCGTGATTGAACCATCGCTCCGCATCCCGACCTCGACTTACCGGTTACAATTTAACCGGCATTTCACCTTCCAGCAGGCGCGCGAGATCGTGCCCTATCTGCATGAGCTCGGGATCAGCGACTGTTACGCGTCGCCTTATTTCCAGGCGCGCGCCGAGAGTTTGCACGGCTACGACATTACCGATCACAACAAGCTGAACGCGGCGATCGGGACGCGCGAGGAATACGACGCGTTTGTCGGCGCGCTGCGCGAGCGCGGGATGGGGCAGGTGCTCGATTTCGTCCCGAACCACATGGGGATCGGCGAGTCGCTCAATGTCTGGTGGGTCGACGTGCTCGAGAACGGGCCCAGCTCGATTTACGCGCCCTACTTCGACATCGACTGGCACCCGCTGAAGACGGACCTGCATGAGAAGGTGCTGCTCCCGGTTCTGGGCGATCAATACGGGCGCGTCCTCGAGCGCGGCGAGTTGAAAGTCGGCTACGAAGGCGGCGCGTTTCACCTCAACTACTACGACCATCGGTGGCCGCTCGCGCCGGGCACTTACCGGCACATTCTCGAGATCGCGCTCGAGTTTCTCGAGCCGCACCGGGAGGAAATTTTCTACCCGGAATTTCAGAGCATCATCACTGCGCTGGAGAATCTCCCGCGCCGGAGCGAGACGGACACAGAACGGGTGGAACTTCGCGCCCGCGAGAAGGAAATCATCAAGCGTCGGTTGGAACGCCGCTGCGCGGAAGCGCCGCCGGTGCTCGATGCAATCCAGCGTGCGCTCGAGAAGATCAACGGCCAGCCGGACGACGCGCGGAGCTTCGACGTGCTCGATGCGCTTCTGAACGACCAGGCCTACCGGCTCGCTTTTTGGCGCGTCGCCGCGGAGGAGATTAACTACCGCCGCTTCTTCGACGTGAACGACCTGGCTGCGATCCGGATGGAGCTGCCGGAGGTCTTCGACGCCACGCACAAGATGTTGCTCGAACTGGTCGGCAGCGGCGCGGTCACCGGCCTGCGGATCGATCATCCGGACGGGCTCTACCTGCCACGGGAATATTTTACCAAGCTCCAGAAACGCTGCGCGGAAGCGATGGGCGTGACTCTGCCCGCGGACGGGCGCGCCATCTATCTCGTGGTGGAAAAGATCCTCTCCGGCCACGAGCGGCTGCCGGAGGATTGGCCGGTCCACGGCACCACCGGCTACGATTTCGGGCGGATGGTGAACAGCGTCCTTTGCGACGCCAATGCGGAGCAAGCGATCACGAAAACTTTCCGCCGCTTCGTCGGCCACTCGATGCACTTCGGG
>JBKJKL010000101.1:0-2785 GCA_046597485.1 Chthoniobacterales bacterium | reverse complement strand
GCCGCTCCAGCGCGGTTCGCCCGTCTTTCGGTCGAGGCCGACGAAGAGACTGGCGTCGTCCGAGACCGACTTCCACTCCGTCGACATGCTGAGCAGGTTATCGAAGAAGTCGTTCGTCAGGGCTTCGGGGCGGTCGGTGAGGACGCCGTGCTTCGACCCGCCGACGTTGGTGTTCAGGACGCGCATGCCGCCGATCAGCGCCGTCATTTCGGGCGCGGTCAGGGTGAGCAACTGCGCCTTGTCGATCATCAACGCTTCCGCCGGGATCGGGTATTTCGCTTTGGTGTAATTGCGGAAACCATCGGACACCGGTTCGAGTGTCTCGAAAGCTTCGACGTCGGTCTGCTCCTGCGAAGCATCCATCCGTCCCGGCGTGAAGGGCACCATCACGTCGTGCCCGGCATTCTTCGCCGCCTGCTCGACGCCCGCGCAACCGGCCAACACGATCAGATCAGCGAGCGAGACCTTCTTCCCGCCAGTCGCCGCGCCGTTGAAGTCATTCTGAATTCCTTCCAACGCCCGCAAGACCTGCGCGAGCTGGGCCGGTTGATTCACTTCCCAATCCTTCTGCGGTGCGAGGCGAATGCGCGCGCCATTGGCGCCGCCGCGTTTATCAGAGCCGCGGAAGGTCGAGGCCGAAGCCCAGGCCGTCGAGACCAGCTGCGAAATCGGTAATCCCGCTGCTAGGATTTTGCCCTTCAACGACGCGATGTCGTTCGCGTCGACCAGCGGGTGATCAACCGCCGGGATCGGATCCTGCCAGATCAGTTCCTCAGCTGGAACTTCAGGCCCGAGGTAACGGGCGCGCGGGCCCATGTCGCGATGGGTTAGCTTGAACCAGGCGCGCGCAAACGCGTCTGCAAACTGGTCCGGGTTCTCCAGGAAACGACGCGAGATTTTCTCGTAGATCGGATCGACGCGGAGCGCGAGGTCGGTCGTGAGCATGGCGGGTGCGATCTTTTTTGAAGGATCGTGCGCATGCGGTACGGTGCCTTCACCACCGCCGTTCTTCGGCTTCCACTGGTGCGCACCACCGGGGCTTTTCGTTAGTTCCCATTCAAACTTAAAGAGATTTTCGAAGTAACCATTGCCCCACTGCGTTGGAGTGCTCGTCCAGGTGACTTCAAGGCCGCTCGTGATCGCGTCCCCGCCTTTGC
The DNA here is from genome assembly GCA_046597485.1 of Chthoniobacterales bacterium. GTDB lineage: Bacteria > Verrucomicrobiota > Verrucomicrobiia > Chthoniobacterales > UBA10450 > JACCTI01. The sequence goes on along the minus strand of JBKJKL010000101.1, from coordinate 1,628 downwards.
CCGTCCCATAGCTATTCTTCCAGCCGAAACCTTGCGCCTCGAGGGCCGACCCTTCCGGCTCGTCCGCCACATGGGTCGACTCAGCCGCGCCGTGCGTCTTGCCGAAAGTGTGACCGCCCGCAATCAGCGCCACCGTTTCTTCGTCGTTCATCGCCATGCGCTTGAAAGTCTCGCGAATGTCGATCGCGGAAAGGAGCGGATCGGGATTCCCGTCCGGCCCTTCCGGGTTCACATAGATAAGACCCATCTGCACCGCTGCCAGCGGCTTTTCCAAGTCGCGCGAGTGCACATCCCCATCCGCATTGTCATCGGAAACGAGCACGCCGCCCGGTTTCTCCACGCCCTCCGATCCGTGCCCGTAACGAATGTCGCCCCCGAGCCAGGTCCGCTCGCTGCCCCAGTAGATATCCTGGTCCGGTTCCCAAGTGTCCTCGCGTCCGCCCGCAAATCCGAAAGTCTTAAAGCCCATCGTCTCGAGCGCGACGTTGCCGGTTAGAACATACAGATCTGCCCACGAAATCTTGCGGCCATACTTCTGCTTGATTGGCCAGAGAAGCCGGCGCGCCTTGTCCAGGCTCACGTTATCCGGCCAGCTGTTGAGCGGCGCAAACCGCTGCTGCCCGCGCCCGGCGCCGCCGCGGCCGTCCCCGGTCCGATAAGTGCCGGCGCTATGCCACGCCATCCGGATGAAGAGACCGCCGTAATGCCCGAAATCCGCCGGCCACCAATCCTGCGAGTCGGTCATGAGCGCGGCTAGGTCCTGCTTCAGCGCCGCCAGGTCGAGGCTTTTGAATTCCTCCGCGTAGTTGTACTTCGCGCCCATCGGATCGGACTTCGCGGAGTGCTGGCTGAGTAGCTCCACCTTGAGCCGATTCGGCCACCAGTCCTGAATCGACTTGGCGGCGTTGCCGGCAGAGTGGTTAAAGGGACATTTTGCTTCCGTAGTTTGGTCTGACATAAGTTATTAGTTCGTAGGTGACTGACTTAAAGTGACTCGAGCCGCACGGGAACTTCACTAGGCAGCGCGGCGGCAATCCGGACACGTGCCCCAGTAGGTCACCTCGGCCTCGTCGATCTCGTAGCCCGCGCTATTCGCCGCTTTGAGGCAAGGCGCCTTCCCTACCGCGCAGTCCACATCGGCCGTCTTGCCGCAGGCACGGCAAATTACGTGGTGATGGTTGTCCCCCACTCGATTCTCGTAGCGCGTCGCCGATCCCGCCGGTTGGATCCGCCGGATGAGTCCCTTCTTCACTAGCATCCCGAGAGCGTCGTAGACGGCCTGCTGCGAGACCGTCCCGATCCGGGCGCGTACATTCTCGGCGATCGCGTCCACCGTGCCATGCGGCCGCTCGGCCACCGCACGCAGCACTGCGAGGCGCTGGGCCGTTACCGGGATGGCATGTTGGCGGAGAAGAGCGGCGGGATCCGGCATCGGGAGTCCGAATCTCAGCGAGTTCTGGACTGAGTCAAGAACTTGTCGCTCTCCAACGAGACTCCGTCGCCCTCCGAGTCACTCCTTCCCGAATGGCAATGATCAGTGGAACTTCCTCTTCCTCGGCGCCGCCCAACTGACGATCGCGGAAGGATGCGAAGGAACGCATGGAACCTACCGCCACGGCAAAGGGGAA
>JBKJKL010000370.1:0-5003 GCA_046597485.1 Chthoniobacterales bacterium | reverse complement strand
TACATGATGAAGCTCGCCTACGGCCCGCGCGTCGTGCAGGCGATGCAGATCTCCGGGATTGAAACAGTGAAGCTGGAGAGTCCGATCGAGGAAATTCTCCTCGGGGTCGCGCAAGCGCTCGGCAAGCGCGTTCAGGACGTGGTCGTCATGCTGCTCGATCGTCCGCGGCACAAGGAAATCGTGGCGGAGATTCGGCGTGTCGGCGCCTCGCTTCGGATGATCAGCGATGGCGACATCGCGGCCGCGATCGGGCCTGCCATCCAGGACAGCGGCTTCGATCTTTACTTCGGCATCGGCGGGTCGCCGGAGGCGGTCCTAGCCGCGCCTGCGATCAAGTGCCTGGGCGGCGACATGCAGTGCAAGATGTGGCCGCGCGACGAGAAAGAACGCGACCAACTCATCGCCGACGGCTATGGCGAGGACCTGAACCGCGTCTTCTACGCGGACGACTTGGCGAACGGCCAGAACATCATCTTTTGCGCAACCGGGATCAGCGACAGCGCGCTCCTCCCCGGCGTGAAAACGAAGGGGCCGAGCACGATCACCTATTCCGTCTTAATGCGCGCGAAGAGCAAGACGGTCCGCTTCATCCGGGCCTCGCACGACCTCCAGCGGAAGACGATTCACCTCCGTTCCACGAACCGCGAGCACGGCATCTAGCGCGCGCCGGAAAGTTGTAATCCTGCTCTCGACATGCATCGGGGGCTCTGGTGGAATCCGATCACCAAGGGCTATGAGAGAACTACCAAAAACAGAGCTGTCGCCAGATAATGGCTGTGTCATCGATACCAAGTGGAAGATCGGGAAACTGCGCTACCACGCCTGCGCGGCCAATCCGCCCACGCTCGTGGAGGGCGACGGCCATCTGCGCCTCCCGGAAGTGGTGGTCTATGATCACATTGGCTTCAAGGGCGCCTACGCGCGCACGAATCTGAGCTTTCATTACCTGGGCGATTACTGGAACGACCGGATCAGCTCGCTCATCGTCGTGAGTGGCGTCTGGCGCTTCTATCGCGACGACTACTACAAAGGCGACCATTGGGATCTCGGTCCCGGATTCTATGAGTGTTTCTTCACTGAAGGTGGACCGGACGACGTGGTCAGCTCCTTCCAGGCAATCGCGCAGACCTAAGGGTTTGCCCCGCCCATGGGCGGCTGATTAACCAAAAGCGACCGCGGCCCGGGCCAGGATGTAGGCGATGAGGCCGCAGGCTGGCAGCGTTAAGACCCACGCCCAGACGATCCGCTCGACCACGCCCCACTTCACGCCGCTGAAGCGCTTCGCCGCGCCCACGCCCATGATGGAGGTGGTGATGACGTGGGTGGTCGAAAGCGGGATGCCGTGTGAGCTGGCCACTTGAATGATGACGGCCGCCGTCGTCTCCGCGGCGAAACCGTGCACCGGCTGCAGCTTCACCATCTGGTGACCGAGGGTGCGGATGATCCGCCAGCCGCCCGCGGCCGTGCCCGCCGCCATCGTGATCGCGCAGAGCAGGATGACCCAGGTCGGGATCGCGAAGGTGGGCGTCTGCAGAAAATTGAGCGCGGGCGGGAGATTGGTGAAGCGACCGCTCGAGGTCGCGGTGAAGAGGGCGAGCGTGATGATGCCCATCGTCTTCTGGGCGTCGTTCGTGCCGTGGCTGTGCGCCATCCAGGCCGCGCTCACGAGCTGCAGTTTTCCGAAGATGGAATGAACCAGATGCGGCGTGGACCGGCGCAGAACGATGAGGAGGATGATCATCAACAAACCGCCCACAATGAAGCCGATGATCGGTGAGGTGATCATCGGCATGACCACCTTCGGCATCAGGCCGGTGCGCCAATGGAGCACGCCCCAGTCGCCTTTTGCATAGGCGAGCGCGGCGCCGCAGAGGCCGCCGATGAGCGCATGGCTCGAGCTGGAAGGAAGGCCGAGCAGCCAGGTGATCAAGTTCCAGACGATCGCGCCGGTCAACGCGCAGAGGATCGTACCCATCGTGACCACGTTCGTGTCGATAATCCCCTTGCCGATGGTTGAGGCGACCGCGGTGCCCATGAGGGCGCCGGTCAGGTTGAAGAACGCCGCCAGGCCGATCGCCTGCCGCGGGGTCAGCACCTTCGTCGAGACGACCGTCGCGATCGCGTTCGCGGCGTCGTGGAAGCCATTAATATACTCGAAGGCGATCGCAGCCAGGACGACCAGGAGGAAAAGGAGCATACCGGGAGATGCGCGCGGCGCCGCTCAGGAATACTTCAGGACAACCTGCAGGATGATGTTGCCCGCGTCGCGGCAACGATCGATCACCTTCTCGAGCAGCTCGTAGATATCGCGCAGGAAGATGATGTGCTTCGCCTCGAAGTCGCCGTGGTAAAGCTCGCGCAGCAGCTCCAACTCCAGCTTGTCCGCATCGCCCTCGATCGTCTGGAGGCGGTTGTTTTTCTCGCGCGCGCTGGCGGCGTCGATTCCCTTCCGCAAATCCTTCACCATCGCGAGAACACACTCCGCCGCCTGATCGAGCAGATCGAGATGCTTGCGGAAGCTGCCGCCATGCATGTCGCCCGGCCAAATCAGGACGCGTTCGCCAATTTTCTCGACCGTCTTCGGGATTTTGTAGAGCGCGGACGCGAGGGCCTGGATGTCCTCGCGTTCCAGCGGAGTGACGAAGGTTTTGCAGAGCTGCTCCGTCAACTCCTGCGTGATCTGCTTGTCCTTCCTTCGGCTGTTCACGAACTGCTCGAGGCTCTGCGCGGAATCGTAGTGCTCGATCTTCCCTAGCAACTCAACGAGGTGATGCACGCTCGCATCCGCCTGCATCGCACTCGCTTCGAGGAGGTCGTAGAACTTCTGGTCGTGGCCGAGCAGCTTTTGGATCGAAAACATGGTCAGGTGCGATTGGGGTTGCCGGAGCGTGCCTTGGGCTCATCTTTCGCGCAAGCGCGATAGCCGACGCGAGGATGAGGATTCGATTGCCCGCTGCAGCGCACATCGTTAGATCAGTGGCGTCCTCGCCCTACTCCATGCGTCAATATCACGATTTATTGCGGCTCGTGCTGGAGAAGGGCGAGCCGCGGAGCGACCGCACCGGCACTGGCACGCTTTCCCTCTTCGGCGCGCAGGCCCGCTTCGATTTACGAGAAAGTTTTCCGCTCCTGACCACGAAGAAGCTCCACCTGAAATCGATCATGCACGAGCTGCTCTGGTTTCTGCGCGGCGAGACCAACGTCCGCACGCTGAACGAGCAAGGCGTGACCATTTGGGATGAGTGGGCGGATGAAAAAGGCGACCTCGGACGCGTCTATGGCGCGCAATGGCGCGACTGGCGCGGCGCAGATGGCGGACGCGTCGACCAGATTGACGAAGTGATCGCACAGATCCGTCGCAATCCCGACAGCCGCCGCCTCATCGTGAGCGCGTGGAATCCGGCGGAGGTCGGTGGAATGGCGCTGCCACCCTGCCACGTCCTCTTCCAGTTTTACGTGAACCACGGCGCGCTCAGCTGCCAGCTCTACCAACGCAGCGCCGATCTTTTCCTCGGCGTCCCGTTCAACATCGCCTCCTACGCGCTCCTTACCATGATGGTCGCGCAGGTCTGTGGCCTAACGAGTGGTGAATTCATTCACACCTTCGGCGATCTCCATCTCTACTCAAACCACCTCGAGCAGGCGCGCGAACAGCTCACGCGCGACTTCCGGCCGCTGCCACAGATGCGGCTCAATCCCGCGGTGGCCGAGATGCGCGATTTTCGCTTCGAGGATTTTACCCTCGAAAATTACGATCCGCATCCTTCGATCAAGGCGCCGATCGCGGTCTAACGCGGGTCGCGCGAGCGCGGACTTTGAATGCGGCGCGCGGTTCCGTCGTCGAACCCTGCTCCATGTCGTCGCGCAAACATCTCCTCGTTTTCCTGCTCACTTTCGCGACCACGGTGGCCGCCTTCAGCGCGCCGGGCTATCGCGTGGAGATCGATCTCGAGCAGCAGATGGCTTTTCTTCTCCGCGGCCGGTCACTCGTTCTGGCCAGCCCCATCTCGAGTGGCCGCGCGGGACACCTGACCTCGCCCGGTTCCTTCAAAATCGCAGAGAAAGAGCGCAACCATTTCTCTTCGCTCTACGGCCAGATCGTCGACGCGCGCGGCAACGTCGTGGTGCGCGATGCCGATGCCGACATGGCAGTGCCGCGCGGTGGCAAATTCCTCCCGGCGCCGATGCGTTACTTCATGCGCTTCAACGGCGCGATCGGAATGCATGCCGGCTACCTGCCGGGCTATCCCGCGTCGCACGGCTGCGTCCGGATGCCGGAGGAAAACGCGATCGTCTTCTTCGATGCGGTCGATGCGAGCACGCCGGTCCGCGTCTTCGGCGGCACGCCGTTACAGCGCGATTATCTTCGCTACGGGCCGCAACCGCGCGAGCCCCGACGGCAGCGGCAATTCCGTCCGCGTTTTGATCCGCGAGCAAGCGAGCCGATTTACGACCCGCGCGAGATTCGCAGCGGAGGCTGGTAATCAGCGGCCGGGGAGCGCAGAGCCTTCCGCCTTCGGCTTCTCTGCTTTCCAAACTGGCCCCTGCTTCGCGAAGGCAGGCGCTTCCACGGAGGGCTTCGCCGTCTCGCTCGCCTGCAGTTTGAAGATGGGCAGGAGCGGGTTCCCTTTCCCGTCCTTCTCGTACTGCACGCCATCTTTTTCGAGCAGCAGCCACGCCTTGAAATCGCCGCCCGGCCATTCGCCGATCAGCACCTCCATCGGGTAACTTTCGCCGGCGTTGACCTGGAACGGTTCGCCGCGGCCGAGGCCTTTATACCAGCCCATGTCCGCCTTCAGCTGCAACCCATCGGCCGCGTAATACTGGCTCGGCCCGTGGCCGCTCGGCGTATTCGAGCCGCAATCGAGCACCACGCGCCCGTTGAAGCGCACCACCAGGACGTCGTCCGCCATCCCGACGAAGCGGTAGGTGCCGCTCTCCGGCGGGACGACGTTCCCTTTGTAATGCACCACCCACATCTTCGGCTGCACGTTGAGATTGAA
>JBKJKL010000215.1:0-3674 GCA_046597485.1 Chthoniobacterales bacterium | reverse complement strand
CTTCGCTTCCACCTTGTCGTCTTTAAAAGTTAGCGTGACCACGCCTTCGGGCTGCGAATAGACGTAAGTCGTCAGCCGGAGCCGACCGAATTCCTTCGTATCGTTCGAGGTCGGCAGGCCGAGAATCGATTCCACCTGTTTCTTCGGCATCCCGAGCGTGACCTCATCCACGTTCGCCTTCGTCAGGCGTTTGCCCTGGCAACCCAGGAGCGCGAACGCGAGCAGGTAAACGACAGGCCGAAGCGAACGCATTTCGCTGCTAGCGGCTGAGGTTCGAGTCCTTCGCGTCGACCTCGTCGTTCTTGAAGGTGACCATGACAAAACGATCCCCATCTTCGTAGCGGAAAGTCGTTTTCTTCATGATGAGAAAGTCCTTCGAATCGATCGTGGTCGGCTTGCCGAGGATCGTCTCCACCTGCGACTTCGACATCCCGGTGGTGATGTGATCGTAGTTCGCCTGCGTCAGCTTCGAACCGGAAATCGTGCGATCGCAGGCCGTGAAACCGGTAAGCAGAATCGCGAGGAAAAGAAGGGTGCGGATAAACATGGTCGTCACCTGTCGCATTCGCCCATGACGAAGTCTAGGCTGCCAAGAATCGAAACCACGTCGCTGATCGTGTGGCCGGGGAGCAGCTCCGGCAGGATGCTCAAATTCACGAACGAGGGAGAGCGAATCTTCAGCCGATGCGGCACTCCGCCGCCCTTGCTGTGGATGTAAAAACCGAGTTCGCCCTTCGGGTTTTCGGCGCCGAAGTAGATCTCGCCCGGCGGCGCATCGAGGCCCTCGGTCACGACGATAAAGTGGTGAATCAGCTCCTCCATTTTCGTCATCACGTGCGACTTCGGCGGCAGCATGTTTTTCCAATCGACGATGTTGATTGGGCCGCTTGGCAGCTTGTCGATCACCTGCCGGAGGATGTGGACGCTCTGCCGCATCTCCTCGATCCGCACCATGTAACGATCGTAGCCGTCACCTGCGCTCCCGATTGGGATCTCAAAGTCGTATTTTTCGTAGTCGAGATACGGATGTGCGCGCCGCAGGTCGTGCTCCACGCCGCTGCCGCGCAAATTCGGCCCGGAGAGGGCATAGGCGATGGCGCGATCCTTCGTGATCACGCCGACGTCGCGGGTGCGATCGACGAAGATGCGGTTGCGGGTGAGCAACTGGTCCACTTCCTCGAGCTGCGGGACGAAGGTGTCGAGGAACGACTCGAGCGCAGGGATGAAGTTTGGCGCGAGGTCGCGGATCTGGCCGCCGACGCGCGTGTAGGAGGTGGTGAAACGCGCGCCGGAGAGAATCTCGCAGAGATTGTAGATCTTCTCGCGCTCCGTGAAAGTGTACATGAACACCGTGAGCGCGCCGAGATCGAGAGCCATCGCCCCGATGCCGAGGAGGTGCGCCTGGATGCGCGCCAGCTCGCAGCAGATGACGCGGATGGCTTTGCCGCGCGGCGGCAATTCCCAGCCCATCAGCTTCTCGACTGCGCAGGCGTAGGCCACATTGTTCGCGAGCGGCGCGAGGTAATCCAGCCGGTCCGTGTAGGGAACGAACTGGTTGTACTGCATGTTCTCCGCGATCTTCTCGTCGCCGCGGTGCAGGTAGCCGATGTCCGGCGTGGCCTGCGTGATGACCTCGCCATCCAGCTCCAGAACGAGCCGCAAAACGCCATGCGTGGCCGGGTGCGACGGCCCCATATTCAGGACCATCTTTTCGCCGATATCGCCTGGCTGGGTGTTCAGCGCCGCCTCTGCTTGGGCGGTCTTCGTCAGAGCATCGGGGGATTCAATTTCGCGCGTCGTCACAGCCATGGCGGAGGTGCGGCTACGCTCGCCATGCGCCTCCGACGCGGCAAGGGCAAAGTGCGCTCTGCAATCGCTCGCACCATCCGTAGGTCGGCCTCAACCGGCTCACCGCGCCGTGGCCACAAAAACAAAACACCGGAACTGTCCGCCGCATCGCTGCCGCGGAAATCCCGGTGCTCTCAGTCCGAAGATGCTGCTTAGCGCAGCAACGCCCAGTACGGTTTCGCGTCGGGCGGCAACTGCCGCGGCGGCACGCCGTCCTGGCGGAAACCGATGATCTGTCCGCGGCCTTCGGTCAGGTCGGAGGCACGGACTTCTTTCGGATCCAAGCGCCATTTCTGCACGGTCGCGATGGCGAGATCGTCGAGATCGCCATGGCCACTGCTGCCGATCAAGCGCGCAGCGCGCACGCTCCCGTCCTGGTTCAGGACTAATCGGAGCGTCACCGCACCGGTGTAGGCCTCCCGGAAGATCTGCTGCGGCATTGCCGGCGCCGGCCGGCTGATCCACTGGGCGTTGGCCGAGCCGGTCGCGAGCAGCGAACCGATCGCCGCCACCAACAGCCAGATCACGCGTCTGTTCCTTCTATGTTGTGGGTTCATGGCCCAAGGCTGATGGTTTTTTCGCCCGACGACAAGCCAGTTCTCCAGCGATCCCCAGAGATATCGACCGCTCAGCTCCGCCGAATCTTCCTCGCGCCGCGCGCGATTTTGCATCTAGCTGTTCGGAATGAAACTCGCACTTCTCTTTGCTGGTCAGGGCGCACAGGCAGTCGGCATGGGGCGCGACCTGGCGGAGCAATCGCCGGCCGCGCGCGCGCTCTTCGAGCAGGGCGACCAGATCCTCGGTCGCAGCCTGAGCCGGATCGCGTGGGAGGGTCCGATCGAAGAATTGACCCGGACGGGCAACTGCCAGCCCGCGCTCTACGTGCATGGCCTGGCCTGCCTCGCCGCGCTGCGCGAAGCGGGTGGAACGTTGCCGGTCGAGGCCGCAGCTGGTCTCTCGTTAGGCGAATGGACGGCACATGCCGCGGCCGAGACGTTCGATTTCGCGACGGGCTTGAAGCTGGTCGAGCAGCGCGGCCGTTTCATGGAGGAAGCCTGCGAGACGACCGCCGGTGCGATGGCGGCGATGATCGGCGCCGATGAATCCGCGGTGCGCCAGCTCGCCGGGGCGACTGATGTCGATGTGGCGAACCTGAACGCGCCGGGCCAGATCGTGATCTCCGGCGAAGCGGCGAAGGTGGAGCTGGCCGTTTCGTTGGCCAGGGAACACGGCATCCGCCGCGCTACGCTCCTGAACGTGGCTGGCGCCTACCATTCACGCCTGATGAACAGCGCTTATCTGAAGATGGGCGAGGCGCTCCTCGCCGCGCAACTGCGCACGCCGCGTTTCCCGGTGGTGAGCAATGTGACCGGCGCCGTTGTTGAGACGCTGCCGGAGATTCGGCGGACGTTGCAGGATCAGATCACTGGCACGGTGCGCTGGACGGATTGCATCGAGACGTTGCTCGGGCAGGGATGCGATCTTTTCCTGGAGCTGGGGCCGGGCGGAGTACTGGCCGGATTGGTCCAGCGCATCCGCAAGGGCGTCGAGGTGGTGAGTGTGAGCGACGCCCCGAGCCTGCAGGCCTGCGTGGCGCGCTTGCGCGCGGGTTAAAGGTTCGGACACAACGTTATCTTTCGGCTCGCTTCGACTGGCGCGGGCGGTTTACTCGTTAGGCAGCGGAATCCGATGGACGCGCCCAAGAAACCGATCGTGCTTTTCGTGCATGGCTTCGGCAGCAGCAAAGCCTGCTGGCAGCCCCTCCTAAAATTGCTCAGGGCCGATCCGCGCATCACGGCCTGCTATGACCTCGCCACTTGGGATTA
>JBKJKL010000207.1:0-2888 GCA_046597485.1 Chthoniobacterales bacterium | reverse complement strand
GAAAGCGAAGCTGATGGTCGACACGGGCTCCTTCGCCACCCTGCTCCACCGGCGCTTCGTGCGGAGGATGCGCATTCCGCTGCGCGAAAGCCCCTTCAGCTCCGCCGGTGTGAACTTGAAACAGCGCGGCGTGCAGCTCGCCACCATCAATAGTTTCACCGTCGGCAGTGTGAACATGCGGAGCAAGGAAGTGGGCGTGATCGATCTCGAGGGCCTGGTCCGCTCGCCACTCTTGAACGCTGCCACGCCGGTCGCTGGTTTGCTCGGCTCCGAGATCCTGCAACACCACAGCGGGATCATTAATTTCGGTACGCGCACGCTTTACTTGAAAGCGAACGCCGGCGGTTGAATCCGCGGCGCTTACTTCACTCGCACCAGCTCGGTCCGAGCGCCGTTCGGCGCTTTCCAAGTCATCCGGTCGCCGTTGATCTCCATTTGCTGCACGAAGATGGCGGAGCCGGTTTCGATCTTCAGCCGATTGCCGTCGCCCAGGGTGTAGCGCGCCGCCTGGGCGCCATTCGAGGCCGCGCCGTTCGCGCGGAACTCCCAGACCGACTCGCTCGCTGCGCCTTCCACGCGCCATTGGCCGACAATTTCTTTTTTCTTCCCGCCACAACCCGGCAGGCCGAGCGCGAGGAGCAGGATAAAAAGGAGGCGCGTGCTCATGGCCGGCGGCGTTCTCCCGGAAGCGGCGGCGGGGGCGTCGCCTTCTGCAATGGCTGGCCGCCTTCATCTTCCGGCGCAAAGCGAAAGACGGCCGGGGGAATCGGCTCGTTCGTCTTGATCTCGCGATGCGTTTCTTCCATCCGGTAACCGCTGTAGTTCGCGCTGAGTTTGCGCACAAGATGATCTGCCTGGCCGATCCAGACTTCGTAATCATCGCCCTGCCAGGCGCCGCGCAGATGATGACAATCCACGCCGTCGATCGCCTCGTTCTCGACTAGCGTCGGGGCCGTCAGGTCGCTCAGCCGTATCGGTCCGGCGTAGCTTTTCTCGAGCAGCGTCGGGATGTGGTAGGCGTAGGTGCCGAACATCTTCGAGCCGGCGAGCTGGATCTTGCTCCGCGTCACCACCGTCTTGCCGGTGGCCCACGTCCGCGCGGTCTCGCCATCGAACCACATTACCTCGCGCACGGGCGCAGCGTCCGGCGTCGCTCGCGTGCTGGCGTCGATCCGGAAAAATTGCGGCCGCGCGAACCAGAGGCGGAATTCAACCTGCGCGCCGTCGCTCTCATCGGGATTGCGGAAACGGACCGTGCTCGTGTCTGCGTAGGAGCGGAGCGCGGCGTAAGTCTTTTCCATCTCAGCCAGAATGAAATCGGCGGAAGGTTCCTGCGCTGGCGCGGCGACCGGCAGCGCGAGCGCGAGGAGCAGCCCGAAAAAGAAAGCGCGCGCGTTCATTGCTTCACAGGGAATCGCGTCGCGCCCGGCGCGCAAGCGAAGTTGCGGGCGCGCTGCACCGGCGCGGCATGCGATGAAAGATTGATGAAACGCATTTTCCTTCTCTTCGCGCTGCTCGTCTGCGCCAGCCTTACCTCCGCGTCCGCAGATGACAACACCCTCGCGCTCCAGACGAAGCTGCAGAGAGACGGCTTCTACTTTGGGGCCGCCGACGGCAACTACGACAGTAATACCGCCGCCGCCGTGACCCGGTACCAGATTCGGCATGGCCTCCCGATCAGTGGCCAACTCGACGGCGCAACCGCCAAGAGTCTCGGCGTGACGCCGCTCGCCACGGCTGCCGCCACCCCACCGCCGGAAAGCAAAACGTGGCAGGGCCTGCGAAAGCCCGACCGGAAGTTTCTCGCCCAGATCAACGCGCGTCCCTCGCCCACACCGCCGCCGCGCCAGGAATCCACGCCACCGCCGGCACCGTCCACGCCACCGGATGAGGCGACCTTTACGCTCAGTGCGGAGCGGTTGCGCGATTACATCGCGGCCTTTGTTCTGGCTGGGCTCGACCCGCAGATCGGCGCCGAGTTGGAGTTCTTCGCCGAACGCGTCCGCTACTACGACAGCGGCGTCGTCGGCCGCGACCGCATTCGCCGCGATCTCCAATCCTACGCGAACCATTGGCCGCGGCGGAGCTTTCGGCTCGCGGGCGAAATCCAGGTCCGCCCGCCGGCCGCCGACGGCCTCCTGCGCGTCACCTTCCCGTTGCGCTACGAACTGCAGAATGGAACGAAGCGGAAAGCGGGACGCGTCCGCAAGACGCTCGAGCTCCAGGTGCGCGGCGACGATCTCGAGATCGTCGGCGTGGATGAACGATAAGCCCGAGCCCGTACGGCGTGTCAGGCACTGTGGAGGGAGGACGTTTCCGGGTAGGGTAGGCGTCTCGCCTGCCGGTTTTCGCGTCCCGCGAAAACAATCTTTTGCAAGAGCGGACCAGTCTATCTCGCGGGCTGAAGTTCGTGCCGGCAGGATGCCGGCACCGGCGGGCGAGACGCCCACCCTACCCGAAATGCGACTTCGCCCCCTAGCGTGGGGCAAAGAGCAAATGGTCGAGCGAATAAAAGCCCGGCCCGATCAGGATCAACACTGCCATTAAGACCGCGAGGTTGAGCGCATACTCGTTCCCGGGCGGGTTGTTTGTAATCAGATAACCGCCGCCTTTGTGGCCGATGATCGCGGCCACCAGCATCGTGATCATGACGAGAAACGCTGCCGGCCGGGTGAACAAACCGACCGCGATCAGCGCGCCGCCGACCAGCTCGGTCAGCATCGCCAGCCGCGCCTGGAGCGCGGGCGCGGGCAGGCCTAACGACTTCAACCAGCCGGTGAATCCGCTCATGTTTCCCGGCCCCACGACGCCGAGTTTGCCAAGCGCGTGGACGATAAAACAAACGCCGAACGTGACGCGCTGATCGCGGTCGGTTTGTTCACCCGGCC
>JBKJKL010000094.1:0-13180 GCA_046597485.1 Chthoniobacterales bacterium | reverse complement strand
AATCTTCCGTCCAGATATCCTCGCAGATCGTCACGCCGATCCGACGTCCGCGGATCGTGAGCGGCGTAATCGCGTGGGCCGGCTCGAAGTAGCGATCCTCGTCGAAGACATCGTAGGTCGGGAGGAGCGACTTGTGCGTTGTCTGGCGCGGCCGGCCGCGCTCGAGAATGGCGGCGGCGTTGTGGAGCGGCTTGCCGCGGCCGTCGTTTTTCTCAACGAAACCGACGACGAGGGGCGCGTCGCCGACAAGAGCGTGGAGCTGCTCGACGATCGCGAGATTGTCGCGGACGAAGCGCGACTTGAAGACAAGGTCCTGCGGCGGGTAACCGGTGATCGCGAGCTCGGGCGTGATGACCAGCTCGGCGCCCTGCGTGACGAGATTGCGGTAGGCGGCGGCGATCTTTTCAAAGTTGCCCGCGAGATCACCGACCGTGGGATTGATCTGGGCGAGTCCGACTTTCATTCCGCAGCCGCATGCTATGCGCGCGGCGTCCGGCAGCAAGCGTGCGCTCTAGTGATGCGAGACGATGGAGCGCGTGTCCGACGGGCGATTCTTGTAGCCGCCATTAAGCGCGTCATCCGCGCCGGTGACGAACATTTTACCCCACTCGTAGAGACCGGCGGCCAGAAAACCAGCGATCGCGCAGATGATCACTTTCTGGAGAAACGTGCCGTGCATAGCTGCCTTTACTAAGCACGAGCGGTGCCAGCAGCGCGCGGCGGCCCGCTCCTACCAGAAACCCCACTGCCGCGTCTGCATGATCCAGAGGCCGAGGAGGAGATTCGTCAGCCCGTGGACGAGGATGCAGGAGGTGAGGCTCTTCGTCCGGTAGGCGACGAAGTTAAAGAGCGCGCCGGTGATGCAGGCGGCGATCCAGTCCGCGCTCGAGTGCGAGAAGGTGAAGGCGAACGTGACCACGCCGAAGGAAAGCCACGAGAAGGTGCCGAACGGCACGTGGTCGAATTCTTCGTCGATGAAGTAACGCAGGAGAAAGCCGCGCCAGAAAATCTCCTCGACCAGCGGCACGACGATGACGAGTCGGGCAAAGCGGAGCAGGACGGTCGTCCAATAAATCGCGGGGCTGGTGCCGGGCGCTTCCGGATTAAAGCCATCCGTCCGCGCGGCCGCGCCGAAAAACACCTGCGGCGAAATCCAGATCGCGAGCGTGAGCAAGGCGATAAGAACGACGAACCAAAGCTGCTTCGGACGATGGAATTCGTAGCGGCGCCAGAAGAAGAAAAGCAGTGCCCCGCAGGCAAAGGCCTGGAGCGGAAAGACCCAGTATTGCGGCGAGGTCAACCAGAAGCTGCCGGAGCCCGTGAGCTTCGCGAGACTGACGAGCGCGAAGCACGCGATGAAAAAAATCATCGGGGCGGTGTAGGCGATCAGGCGCGGATTGCGTGGGCGGCGAGTTGCAGAAGCCATGCGTGGAATTAGGTAGAGCGAGTTCATGGACGGCGCCAATCGCAAACCAGACAATCCACCCGCCGACCCGGAACAGCTTACGCGCCTGCTCGAGCTTGAGCTGATGCAGAAGCGCGGCGCCTGGCAGCAGAAGAAGCAGCGGCTCGGCGCGCTGCGCGTCCTGAGTTTCTTCTTTCTCTTTCTCGTCCTCGTGGGCGCGGCTCTCGCCTTCTGGTTTCTTTTTTCCACCGGGCAGATGAGCGGGAGAAAGACCGGGCCTGCGCCGGCGGCTGATTCTCCTCCAGTGAGCGAAACGGCGCGCTGAGTGAATCGCGATTTGACCCCGCTCTGGTCGAGGGTTGATTGCGAGAAGAGCGGTCGTGACGATGATCAAACCTGAACTTCTTCCCCGCGTCCCTGATGTGACTGAACCGGCGCCACGCTACGAGCCGCAGTTCATCGAAGAAGACCTGACCGCGAACGTGGCCTTCAAGCCCGACGGCGCCATCCTCTCCTGCAATCCGGAGTTTGCGCGCACTTTCGGATTCTCCTCGGTCGAGGAAGCACTCCAAACCGATTTCCTCTCGCTCCTTCGCACCCGGAGTGACGCGCGTGAGTTGCTCTCTCTCGTGAAAGAGCGCGCCACCGTGGAACGGCATGAACTCGAGATGCGGCAGCCGAGTGGCGAAGCGGTCTACGTCATCGCGCGACTCGTCGCGACTCTCAATCCGGCCGGCGAGGTCACGCAGGTCAACGGCTCCCTCTTCAACGACACGAAACGGAAGCGGGTCGAGGAGCAGCTCATCCAGGCGCAGAAAATGGAAGGCCTCGGCACCCTGGCCGGCGGCATCGCGCACGACTTCAATAACATCCTCAACATCATCCTCGGCTACACCACTCAGATCGAAACCCGTAGCCTGCAGCCGGAATATATCCCAATCGCGACCAAGGCGATCCGCGACGCGGTCGAGCGGGGCGCGGCGTTGGTGCAGCAGCTCCTCACCTCCGCGCGCCAGACGGAGGCGCACCTCGTCGCGGTCGATTTGAACGCCATCATCGGCGAGCTGGAGCGGATGTTGCGGGCGACTTTTCCGAAGACGATCACCTTTGAACTCGCGCTCGCGCCGAACCTTCCGCTGGTCAAAGCGGACCGCAGCCAAATTCATCAAGTCCTGCTGAATCTCTGCGTCAATTCGCGCGATGCGATGCCCAAAGGAGGCACCCTGGTCCTCGAGACTTCCATCGTCCCAGGCGAGCAGCTGCAGGAATCCTTTACCGGAGTGGACGCTGCGAGCTACGCGCAAATCCGCGTGAGCGATACCGGCACCGGCATGTTGCCGGAAGTGAAGACGCACATCTTCGAGCCATTCTTCACCACGAAGGAGCGGGCCAAGGGCACCGGGCTCGGTCTTTCCGTGGTTTATGGGGTGGTGAATAATCATCGCGGCTTCGTGCAGGTCGAGAGCGAGCGCAATCAGGGCACGACCTTTCACGTCTACCTGCCGCTGGCCTGGACAGGCGCTCCCGGCGATGGACAGAGCACACCGGAGAACACGCCGCGCCGCTGGGAGCCGCAAACCATTTTGATCGTGGAAGACGAAGAGATGCTGCGCGAGCTCGCGAGTGAGGTCCTGACCGCCGAAGGCTACCGCGTCCTCGGCGCGCGCGACGGAGTCGAGGCGGTGGAGATTTTTACCGAACACCGCGATGCGATCGGACTGGTGGTCTGCGATCTCGGCCTCCCGCGGATGAATGGCCGCGATGTCTTTATGCGGATGCGCGAAATTAAGCCGAGCGTGCGCGCGATTGTGGTCAGCGGCTACCTGGAGCCGGGGCAGCGATCGGAGATTCTAAAGGCCGGCGTGATCGACACCGTGCAAAAGCCCTACGACCTGAACGACCTCGTCCGGCGGATCCAATCCGTCATCGGCAAGGCGCAAAGCGAAGACGATCACCCGCAGCTCTTTTAGCTGCGCGGTCGTCCGCTATTGCGGCACGATCTCAGCCGACGGCCGACGACCTTCCGCAACCGCGGTGCGACTCCGGCGTTCGTTCTGGACGAAAGTGTTGTTGTCGCCGTAGCGCGCCCACGGGCCGACCGGGATGTCTTTGAACTCAACAAACTTCCAGTCGGTCACATCCGTATCCTGTAGCCCGAGGAAGTCGCGCACCGCGGGCGAGACATCGAGGCCAGCGCCCTTGTTCAGGTTCGGTTTCGGACGCTCGTTCCCGAAGACATACTGCCAGTGATCGGTGCGGAACGGGCCCGCATCCTCCCACTGCGCGTAGGCGATCTTGTTGCCATTCCGGATCGCGAGCCAGCGGCCTTTGACCGTGGAAACGCCGGGACCTTGGTAAGCATCCTTGAACCAAGGCACGACCTGCGAAGCCTCAGGCCGATGACCTTCACGGGCTTTGTCGTTGTAAGGCAACGCGCAATAAAAAGGATTCTGCCGCGGAGTGAATGCGGCCGGGATATAGCCACGCCGGTCCGCCTTGTCCGGATCATCGTATCCGCCGTAGCTCTGGGTCCAGTTGTGATCCCACGAGCTTGACTTGTTCGGCGTCGGGTTGTTCGCCGTCGGCTTCTCGCCAATCCAGAAAACCGTCGTTACGATGTCTTTCTTCCAGGGGAATTCCCCCCGCGCTGGGCTCGTGAAGAGGGAGCGGTTGTTCGGCGCGAAAACGATCGGCCCCCCCAAGCCGCGCGCTTCGCCCGTCTCACCCATTTTACTCAGCTTAAACTTCGCGCCCTGCAGGTAAGGCCCTGCCGCTGTCTGGGAGAAGAGCGACGTCACGGACGAGAGCAAAACGGCTGCAGTATGGATGATGGTGCTTGGTTTCATGGGGTGCTCGCGCGGCCGCTTTGTTCCGGGAGAGTGAGTTCCACACTTGAGGTTCGTGTGGAGGCGGTCGAATGCGTGCCCTGCGTAAGGGCAGAAGGGGCAACGGTTCAAGACGCCATCTCGGGCAGCGTTGTTGTGGCTTCTAACAGGCGGAGAAATGCCGCCCTGTCAACCGTTTGAACCCGATCCGGCTCGCCTCGGCCGGCGTTCCGGTTTAAGAAAAAACATGCACCGCCGTCTCTACTGCTCGTTAAGCAAGGCCATCTTCTGCGTTTTCCTCGCAGTCTCTAGCGCGCAGGCCGGCTCCATCACCACCGCCTTCTGGAACATCCGCTGGTTCCCCGGCAACCGGCCGAACGCTTCCCAGAGTGAGCAGGCGCAACAAGTCCGCGCCGTGCACGAAGACATCGTAAAACTGAAGGCGGACGTGATCGGCTTCGAGGAAGTGCGCGACTGGGACAACGCGGCGCTCGCCGTCCGGCCGCTGCCGGGATTCAAGGTGGATGTCTGCTCCGTTTTCCCGCCGCGCGAAGGCCAGACCGAAACGCAGAACGTCGCGATCACGAGCCGGCTCGAGCCGATGAGCGCCTGGTTTGAAATGTGGAAGCCGGGGACTGCGATCACCCCGCCGCGCGGTTTTGCCTTCGCCGCCTACGAGGTCGCGCCGAAGAAGCTTCTGCTCGTCTATGCCGTCCACTTAAAGAGCAACCGTGGCGACATGGTCGAGGACATCGCCATCCGGGAAGAATCGGCGCGGCAACTCACCGAGCACATGCAGTCGATGAACCAGGCCTACAGTCCGCTCGGCGTTCTCACCTGGGTCGTCGGCGGCGACTTCAATACCGCACCGGACGATCCCCGTTTCCGCGGGGAAAAGACGAGCGAGAGCCTGGCCAAGCTCGGCTTTAAATGGAGCTGGGAAAATATGCCGCTCGAGAGCCGGATCACGATGCCGCCCGACGCTCGTTTTCCTGCGGCCAGCTTCGATCACATTTTCTTTCGCGGCGCGAAACTCGAGAAAGCCGAGGTCGTCCAGACTTCGTCTGCTTCGAGTGATCACCGGGCCGTGCGCACAGTGCTCGCGCTGCCTTAGCACTCGTTAGTCGAGAAACTTCCCGGGATTCAGGATCCCGTTCGGATCGAGCGTTTGCTTGAGCCGCATATGGAGCGCGCGCGCGACGTCGCTCGTCGCTTCTGGCCACCAGCGTTTCTTGGCCAGGCCGATGCCGTGCTCGCCGGTGATGACACCGCCCCACGCCAGTACCTGCGCGAAAAGTTCGTCCAGCGCGCGCTCGACCGCTTCCCGCACCGCAGCGTCGCGGTTGTAGCGATCGGCCATGATGTTGACGTGGATGTTGCCGTCGCCCGCGTGGCCAAAGGCCGCGACCGGGAAGCCGTGCTTCTTCTGGAGCGCCTCCGCGAACTCGACCAGGTCGACCAGCCGGCTGCGCGGCACGACGATGTCTTGGTTCAGTTTCGTCAGACCGGTCGCGCGGAGGGAATTGCTAAACTCGCGCCGCAGCGACCAGAGCCTTTCGCAGTCTGCCTCCACCGTCGCGATCTCGAGCGTGTTCGGCTGCTGCTCCGCAACGAGCGCGCGCAGTTTCTCCATTTCCAGCCGCACCGTTTCCGGCTGGCCATCCACGTCCACGAGCAGATGCGCATTGCCCGGCGCGACGATATCCGCGCCGAGATCGCGCCGCGCGGCCTCAAGCGTGAAGTGATCCGCGATCTCGAGCGACGACGGCAGAAAGCCGTGCGCGAAGATGGCCTGCACCGTCGCGGCCGCGGTCGACATCTTCTCGAAGGAGGCCGACAAAGTCGCGCGCGCGGGCGGGAGCGGGAGCAGCTTGAGCGTGATCTCGGTCACGACGCCGAGCATCCCTTCCGAGCCGACGAAAAGCCCGATCAAGTCGAAGCCGGTTTTGTTCTTGTGCACCCGTCCCCCGGTGCGCAGCACTTCGCCGCTCGCCAGCACGACCTCGAGGCCGATCACGTAGTTCCGCGTCACGCCATACTTCAGGCAACGCGGGCCGCCCGCATTCGTAGCTACATTTCCACCAACGCTGCAATGCTGCTGGCTCGCGGGATCGGGCGGGTAAAATAACTTCAGCGCCTTTGCAGCCTTCGCCAGTTCCGCGGTCAGCACTCCTGGCTGCACCACTGCGGCCGCATCGGCAAAGCTGAGATCAAGGATTCGATTCATGCGTGCGAGCGAGAGCGCGATCCCGCCGCGCATCGGCACACAACCGCCCACATAACCGTAGCCCGCGCCACGCGCCGTGACCGCAATCCGGCGCTCATTGGCAAACCGAAGCAGCGTCGAAACCTGGGCCGTATTCTGCGCGAAAACGACCACCTCGGGCGGATGCGCGGCAAACCACTTATCGCCCGCATGCGCAGCCAACGTCGCCTCATCGTCCGCGACGACTTCGCCGCCTAACAAGTCCCGCAGTGCGTCCGAGAGACTCACATCCCCATGATCTGATAGCCGCCGTCGACGTAGATCACCTGCCCCGTGATCGACGCCGCGCCGTCGCTCGCGAGAAAAACGCCGGTCGCGCCCAGTTCCTCTCCGGTGCAGGAGCGATGGAGCGGCGCGCGCTGCTCATAGTGTTTTATCATCTCCATCAAACCGCTCACGCCACGCGCCGCGAGCGTGTTCATCGGCCCGGCGGAAATGCAGTTCACGCGGATTTTTTTCGGGCCGAGATCTTGCGCAAGATAGCGTGCGCTCGCCTCCAGCGAGGCCTTCGCCACGCCCATTACGTTGTAGCCCGGCACGACTTTCTCCGCGCCGTAGTAGGTCATGGCCACGATGCTGCCGCCATTTGTCATCATCGGTGCGACCTCGCGCGCCAGCCCGACAAGTGAGTAAGCGCTGATGTCATGCGCGATGGCAAAGGCCTCGCGGCTCGTGTTTAGGAATTCGCCCTGGAGCGCCTCCTTCGGCGCGTAGGCGACGGAGTGGAGCAGGAGATCCACACGATCGGTCACGCCGCGCACCTTCTCGAAGAAGGGCGCGATGTCTTCGTCCCGCGAGACGTCGCAGGGCCAGAGCGCGGTCTCGGCACCAAACTCGCCGACCAATTCGCCCACGTTTTCCTTCAGTCGTTCGCCCTGGTAATTAAAAATCAAACGCGCGCCCTCCGCCGCCCATGCCTTCGCGATTGCCCACGCGATGCTTCGCTTATTCGCCACGCCGAAGACGACGCCGGTCTTTCCTGCCAGTAGTTGCTGCGACATGGCCATGAGCATAGCGAGCTTCGCTGCAAGGCCAAGGCGGCGGCGCGTGCTTGTCTTGTAAGAGCGAAGAGCTTAGCGCGATCGGCCGTTTTCGTTCTTTTCTCCATCGCTCGTTTCTGCGGTGCTATCGGGAGCGCGTGGAGGCGGATGGCACCTCTGCCTGCGGCACGATTGGTCTGCCATTGAATCCATCCGCCGACCGCAGGCGAAACTACCTCCGGATATGGTTATGAATCTCGTCCCCAGCGCTTCCCGGGAGAAAAATGTCGTCATCGTGGGCGCTGGCCCGGGCGGGCTCGCAGCCTCCATTTTGCTTACGGCCGCTGGAGTGCGGGTGCGGGTGATCGAACGCCTCCCGATTGTCGGTGGCCGCACCTCGACCATCGAGGCGGACGGTTTTCGCTTCGACCTTGGGCCGACTTTTTTTCTCTACCCGCGCATCCTCGACGAGATCCTGCGCACCGCTGGCACCTCGCTCGCGAAGGAAGTCGAGATGGTCCGGCTCGATCCGCAATACCGGCTCATTTTCGGCGCCGGCGGAGCACTCAACTGCACTCCGAAGATTGCGGGGATGGAGGAGCAAATCGCCCGGCTCGCTCCCTCCGACGCCGGCGGCTTCACGCGCTTCATGCACGAGAATCGGCGCAAGCTCGAGCTCATGCAGCCTTGCCTCGAAATGCCGTTCGGGAGCTGGCGCGATCTCGCAAATGCCCGGCTCCTCCGCATGCTCCCGATGCTCGAGCCCCATCGTTCGATGGACGCCTATCTGCGCCGCTTCTTTTCCGATGAGCGCATCCGCCTCGCCTTCTCTTTCCAGTCGAAATATCTCGGCATGTCCCCTTTCCGCTGCCCGAGCCTGTTCTCGATTCTTTCCTTCCTCGAATACGAGTACGGCGTCTTCCATCCGATCGGCGGCTGTGGCGCGATCACGCAGGCCCTGGCCCGCGTCGCGCAGCGCATGGGAGTGACGATCCAACTCGACGAGCCGGTCACCGAACTGCTCCTGGAGAAGAGACGCGCGGTCGGCGTCCGGACGGCTCGTGGCACCTACCATGCCGATGCGGTGGTGGTGAACGCCGATTTCGCGCGGGCCATGTCGCGCTTCGTGCCCGACAAATCACGCCGCCGCTGGAGCGAGAAGAAGATCGCGCGGAAGAAATTCAGCTGCTCGACCTTTATGCTCTATCTCGGTCTCGAAGGCCGCTACGAGCTGCCGCATCACAACATTTTTATCGCGAAGGATTACGCGCGAAACCTCGACGAGATCGAGAACCAGCACGTTCTCTCGCGCGATCCCTCCTTCTACGTCCAGAATGCTTCGGTGACCGATCCCACGCTCGCGCCGAAGGGCATGAGCACGCTCTACGTCCTCGCGCCGGTGACACACCAACATTCGAACGTCGATTGGTCTGTCGAGAAAGACCGCTTCCGCGCGCTCGTCCTCGAGAAGATCGCGCAGGCCGGCTTCACCGATGTCGAATCGCGCATTCGCTTTGAGCGCATTGTCACGCCAGCCGATTGGGACCAGCAATACGAGATCCACCTCGGCGCGACCTTCAATCTCTCGCACTCGTTAGGCCAACTGCTCCACCTGCGGCCGCGTAACCGCTTCGAGGATATCCCGGGCGTCTACCTCGTCGGCGGCGGCACCCATCCCGGGAGCGGCCTGCCGGTTATTTTCGAATCCGCGCGCATCTCGACGCGGCTTCTTTGCGAGGACCTGCAAATCGATGCCCCGGTGCTGCCGCAGAACGAGCTCTCCTCAGCCGCGGCGGAAATGGAATTGGCCACATGATCGCTCTCGCAGAGCAGGACGTTTTCCACCGGCGCGATTCGCGGGTGGCATCGGCCATTCTTGCCGCCCGGGAAGCTCAGCCAGCCTGGGCGGCACGGAGCCACGCGGAACGCGCTCGTTTGATCGGCAATCTGCGGAACGTGCTCGCAGGCAAGGTGGAGATGCTCGGACGGAGCGCGGCCGCGGTCCATGGCCGCCCGCTCGCGGAGAAGCTTGTCTCCGAAGTGCTGCCGCTGATTGAAGCCTGCCGTTTTCTGGAACGAAATGCCGCAAAGGTTTTGCGCCCACGTCGCTTCGGGCGACGCGGTCGGCCGCTCTGGCTCCGCGGCAGCACCTTCGAAGTTCAGCGCAAAGCTTTGGGCTTGGTCTTAATTGTGGCCCCTTCGAACTACCCTCTCTTTCTGCCCGCGGTGCAGACGCTGCACGCGCTCGCCGCTGGCAATGCCGTCCTGCTCAAACCCGCGGAAGGCGCAAGCGATCCGGCGGCGCTTTTCCTCGAGCTCATCATCTCGGACGGGCACATCCCGGCCGATCTCGTGCAGCTCCTGCCGGACACGGTCGAGGCCGCGATCGATGCCGCGCGCTGCGGAGTCGACAAAGCAATCTTCACCGGCTCTTCCGGAAACGGCCGCGCTTTTTTGCGCGAGCTCGCGGAGACCAACACGCCGAGCGTGATGGAACTTTCCGGGGCGGACGCGGTTTACCTGCGCCACGACGCAGAGGTCGAACTTGCCACGAAAGCGATCGCCTTCGGTCTGCGCCTGAACGCGGGCAACACGTGCATAGCGCCGCATACGGTCATCGCGCATCGCGCCGTCGCTGGTGCACTCCGGGATTTTCCTGTCGTTACAGTCGAGAGCGACGACGAGGCGCTCGCCATTATTTGCAACGACGAGCACGGCCTCGGCTGCACCATTTTTTCGCGCGACGAAAACGCCGCCCGCGCGCTCGCGGCGCGGGTCCCGACTGGCTTCGTCACGATCAATGATCTCATCGTGCCAACGGCCGACCCGCGCTTTCCTTTCGGCGGCGTGCGCGCGAGCGGCTTCGGCACGACACGCGGCGCGGAAGGTCTGCTTGAGATGACTTATCCGCACGTGGTCGCGTTGCGGAACGGCAATTCGCGTCCGCATTATGACGGGCCAAAGCCAGGCGACGCGGCGCTCTTTGCCGCCTTCATTAGGTTGCTGCACTTGCGCGGCTGGCGCGCGCGTTGGCGTGCCCTCGGCGAGGTGCGCAAGGCCCTGCGATCACGAGGAATTTCATGAACAAGATCGGTGTTATCGGTGGGGGATTGGGAGGACTGGCTGCGGCTTGCACGCTGGCCGCACGCGGGCATCGCGTGATCGTCTTCGAGAAAAACGAGTGGCTCGGCGGCAAGGCCGCCGTGCTGGAGCAGGACGGTTATCGCTTCGACATGGGGCCGACCATTCTGACGCTCCCTTCGGTCCTCGAGCGCATCTTTGGCGAGGCCAAGCGCGACCTGCACGACGAGCTCGATCTCGTGCGGCTGGACCCGCAGTGGCGCTCGTTTTTCGAAGACGGCTCGACCCTCGATCTGGTGGCCGATCGCGAAAAGATGCGCGCCATCCTCACGGAATTTTCCGGCTCCGGCACCGCGCACGGTTACGAGAATTTCATCGACCACTCGGAGCGGCTGCACCGCATTTCCAAGAACTGGTTCTTTTATCGGCCGATCGGCGGACTGCGCGACATGTTCGACGCGCGGAACATGGTCCAGGCCGGCACGCTTTCCGATGTCCTCGCCATGCGGATGGGCCGCAGTGTGGCCAGCACCGTGCGCAAGCACGTGCCCGATGCGCGCGTCGCGCAGATGGTTGACCACTTCACGCAATACGTCGGCTCCGCGCCGCACCTTTCGCCCGCCGTTCTTTGTGGCATCGCGCACATGCAGACGAGTGAAGGCGTCTGGTATCCGATGGGCGGGACCTCCGCCATTCCGCGCGCGCTGCAGCGGCTCGCCAGCAGCCTCGGCGTCGAGTTCCGCACTGGCACGGATGTCCGCCGGATCACGCACACGAACGGAGCCGTCACCGGCGTGGAATTGGCCGATGGCGAGCAGGTCAAACTGAGCGCCGTTGTTTCCAACTCCGACGCGGTCCGGACGCATCGCGAGCTGCTCGGCGGCGTGCGCAAATTCGAACGCCGCCGCCGTTACGAAGCCGCCTGCTCCGGTGTGGTCCTGTACCTTGGGTTGAAGCGCCGGCAGGAACAGCTGCTGCATCACAACTTCGTTTTCTCGGCCGACCCGCATGCAGAATTCGACTACATCTATCGCAAGGGCGAACCCGCGCCTGACCCGACTTGCTACGTCTGTG
This sequence comes from Chthoniobacterales bacterium, assembly GCA_046597485.1. GTDB lineage: Bacteria > Verrucomicrobiota > Verrucomicrobiia > Chthoniobacterales > UBA10450 > JACCTI01. The sequence continues at coordinate 1,549 of JBKJKL010000094.1, read as the reverse complement.
CGCCAGCGATGACTGACCCCGCGGTCGCACCCGCCGGGTGCGAAGCGCTTTACGTCCTCGTGCACACGCCTTATCTGCGGCCCTATCACGACTGGAAACGGATGTTCCGCGATTATCGCGCCGTTATCATCGAGAAGCTGCAACGCACCGCCGGCCTCGAGCTGGAGGACAATATCGTGACCGAGAACGCGCTCACGCCCCTCGACATTCACGAGCGCTACCGCGTCTTGAACGGCGCCATCTACGGAATCGCCAGCCATGGCCGCTGGATGGGCGCGTTCAAGCCAAACAATCGCAGCCCCGATCTGCGCGGACTCTATCTATGCGGCGGCGCGGCGCATCCAGTCCTGGGATGCCGATGGTCATGATGTCCGGCTGGATCGCGGCCGACGCGCTCCACGCCGATGCAACCGAGCCAAACCCCGAAGCGCGCAACGAGGTCGCGTATGCCAGCGCCTAACGAGAACAAGGCTCCGCGCGTTTCGCCCTGGCTGGTCAAGTTCTTCGCGCGCTACGGCGACGCTTATCTGCGGCGGCAGTTCCACTCCATTCGCCTCCTGCAGAGCGGCGCGCCGCAGCGCGTCGAAGATGTTCCGCTCGTCGCCTACCTGAACCACCCGTCCTGGTGGGACCCGCTCATGTGCCTCTACCTCGCGCGCCGCTTTTTCGGCGAGCGCGATTCTTATGGCCCGATCGATCAGGTGGCCCTCGGGCGTTATCGCATCTTTTCCCGGCTCGGATTTTTCCCGGTTGAACACAGCGTCGCGGGAGCGTTGCGCTATCTGCGCACGACCGATCGGCTTCTGGCCTCCGCGAAGAACGCGATCTGGATTACGCCGCAGGGGCACTTTGCTGATGCGCGCGAACGGCCGCCGCGATTTGAACGCGGGCTGAGCCACCTCGCCGGCCGCGTCCGGCGAGCGGCCTTCATGCCAGTCGCGCTCGAGTATGTTTTTTGGGAAGAGCGCCTGCCGGAAGTGCTCGTCAGTTTTGGCCGCCCGGTCGTGATCGATTCCAATCATCGTCTCTCCTTCGATGAGACGACGCTCCTCTTCGAGACCGCGCTCACCAGCGAGCAGGATCAACTCGCCGCCGCCGCGCAGCGCCGCGATCCGCGCGAATGGACCACGTTGATGAGCGGCCGCGCCGGTGTCGGCGGCGTCTATCAAATGTGGAATCGGGCCCGCGCCCGCCTGCGAGGCGAGCGCTATCATCCGGCTCACTCGAACTTGTGACCCTGCTCGCCATCTGCGCGGTGCTGCTGGCTGCTCTGCCCGCGCTCCTCGTCCTGCGGAACCTTCGCATCTTTCATCCGCCGGCGCGTTCCACTGCGAGCGCGGCTGATGTTTCCATCCTGATTCCCGCCCGCGACGAAGCGCGGAACATCGTAGCCGCCGTCACGGCGGCGCTTGGGAATCCGGGCGCGGAAGTTGTCGTGCTTGATGATGCTTCGAGCGACCACACCGCGCAGTTGGTCGCCGATCTCGCCGCGCGAGACGAGCGCGTGCGCTTAATCACCGGCAAGCCGCTGCCGCCCGGCTGGTGTGGC